>JBBUCQ010000065.1:0-3398 GCA_038057715.1 Patescibacteria group bacterium
CCATGTTGTAATTTCATGCACTAATCGGGTAAAGACATATAATATTCGTATTCTTCCTTACTCAAAGGGGGAAGGTCATTTGAAACATCCGCCGCCGCACCTTGGATGAATTCTTGTTCGTAATCTCTATTTGCAAATTCACCGCTTCTAAAAAACACACTACTATAGTCAATTTCCTCGTTATCTTGATGAGCCTGCCACGGATAATCGCGATGAGAATGGTCTTCTATCTGTCTGGCGCTCATTCCAGAAAGACGTTCAATAACTAAATCCACAACCTTAATCATTTTATCAATATCTTTACCGAAGACCGATAAATCAGCTTCTGCAAAGTTAAGATAGCGAGTTTGGATGGTATCGTTTACATAAAGGCGAGAGACTTTTTCTATCATTCCACTGCTACGCATTTCTAGAATCACCGGATTAAATAAAGTTTGATCCGGTATTGGTCCGAACTGCATCTTTTTATATTTCATCCCCGTTAAGGGTTTCTCGTAAATCTCAAAAAAATTAAAATCGCAGAAATAAAGTAACTTATATAAAACCGTTTCTCCAACATTCGGTTTACCGCCACATTTTTCAAGAATATATAAGAGTAATTGTTTGAATTTGTCGGCCTCAAACTTAATCTTCTTATTAATCCCTTTTTTCCTTTCAGATGCTATTTCCTTTGGAATCATGCCATGAGTAGTAAATTCTTCAAAAGATACTTCAAAAAGTGCAAGGACTTTTTGTAATTCAATAAAAGAAAGCTCTCTACCGCCATTTTCTATTTGTGATACTGAAGTGCGCGGAATATTCAGGGCTTGAGCAAGCTGATCTTGCGAAATATTCTTCTGTTTTCTAAACGCGCGTATAATTTCACCTATTTGTACTGCATCTAAGTTTGATCTCATAGTGACGTGACAATAATATCATTCGTCGTATTTTCAGTCAATAGAATGTTAGAAATTCAGACACCTTATCGGTTATATGATCCATTAATAAGCGCGCTGGATTTGCAAATTGACGTAGAAAGGTTATATTTATACATGTTATCACTTAACCAATATTTATATGAGCGACGATCAGCAACTCGAACAAGAAAAACGTTTAGGCGGTCCCAAAGCCAGGCCAAAAGCAAAACAGCAACCTGCTCGCGATCAAGAAGTCGAGGCTGAAGAAGACGAAGTCGAGGCTCGCACAGAAGCAGTCATGCACCAGCAGGAAATTTTGGATCAGTTGAAATCTGCAAAAGGGGCGGAAGCGCGTGTGCGCACGTTTGCTAAAATCATGGATTCATATGGATTGGATCCTATTTTAGGCCTTTTTGCAGGCGTTGGGGATGCGACAATAGGCTCTATCTCCGGATTGTATCTTATTTATGAGGCGAAAAAAGCGGGGCTTTCAAAATGGGATTATTTGAAAATTGTGGGATTGCAAGCCGCGGATTTTTTCATAGGTTCCGTGCCGATTGTCGGCGACATCGCGGATTTTGTAATTAAGGCAAACAAAGCATCTATTCCTATGTTTAAAGATCATGTGGAAGAACTTGTTAACGAGGCGCGCGCAGCCGGAGTTTCGGAAGAAGCCATTGCGAAGTTGTCAGTTTCCGCGGATAAGCTTCCGCAACTTGTGGATCATGCGATAGCTGTCCATAAGAAAGTTAAAAAAGGGGATTGATAGTGGACCCCAAGCGAGCGTAAGACGTGTCCCTGCTCAAAGAAGGGAATTTGGTCCTCGCCATAACGAAAAGCTTGTTTCATTTTTCCCACATGAAAGTCGTCGCGTGATAGCAATAGGCACCGCTACCGAAGGACAAGCCCAACGGATTCTAGATTCTGAAATGCTCAACTAAATGATTTTTTATAAATTGATGAAAGGGGCTATACGATTTTTGTTTTGATGGTATTTGATATCCACACTATGAGCGATAACATGGTGTTCTCGGCATAGCGGCGCAAGAAAATGAGGGTCATGATTTCGGCTTAGACTAAACCTCTGTGTGTGGTGAATTACCATTGCGGGTTTTTTGCATGTAGTGATTGAACATTTTTTGCCGTGTTCTTCTTTAAGAATATTTTGAATTTTGGTTGAAATATAACCCGAAGTCGTCGGTTGAATTGTTTTTGCGATCTCTTCTTTTGTTTCTGCAATTCTCTCCTGTCGTTTTTTCAGCATTTCCCTCAAAAGTTCGTTTACATCAATTCCCTTTGAATTTAATTCATTAAATTGTTCTTTAATATCATCAGCGATTTCAAAGTCTAAGTCGTGCCCGGGCAGACTTTGACCCCCGAACAGTGGCTTCAGTAAGCCATTTTCGTTTTTGCCACAAGCCTTTTTCTGTAAATATTTTTCGTCCCTCACAAAAGTTTCCAAAGCGCTTTTTGGTAAAACTCTTACTTTTTCGGCAAGCTCTTCTTCGTTCTCCGGCGTGGCAATGGAAACAACTCGCGCTAATTTACTTATGCTAACCTCGCCATTTTCCAACATCCCCTTCAAAACCGGTTTATCTTCAACTCTTTTCCTCAGATTAAGAGCCAAATTAACTTGCTCCTTTGAAAGTCCGCAAAGCTTAAAGGCAAATTCAAAAACATCACGAAATCCTTTTTTCTCATACAAACGGCGTTTATTTACTTCCGGCAGAAGTCCGATAAATTTTTGCCGCCACGCTCGCGCCGCCGTTCCATAATATTGGCATTTTGAGTACAGTTCTTTGTCGGATAGTTTTTCTGGCGTAGATGGAGTTGGCTTTCGCGCGGATTTTTCGGGCGCAAATTGGGGAATTGGCTTGATTGAATTTGAATTTTCCATAAATTTATATGCGTTAAAAAATATGAGTGTTTATATATTTCCATACTACTTTTTAGACTCAAAAAATCAACAATTTTCGCTTGAAAAATCCTGTAAAAAGTTGCACAATCGTCATGATTTTATGGCTTAAGAAAGCCAAAAATCGGCATACGCAAAACTTTACGAAACAGCGAAATTTAGTGTGGATTAATTATTTCGCATAATGTTCCATATGAATATTATTAGAATCACTGGGGAAATTGTTTGGGGATTAAATAAAACTTGTTATGTTATCCTTAATACACATATGAAACAAACCAAAAACCTAATTATTGAAATAGTAATCTGTGTGATTGTTTTTGCAATCGTAATTGGCGGATATACGATAATAAAAACTCCAAAGGAGACTTCACAAAAAATCGACTGCACCGATCTTAAACAGAATTTTGATAATTATGCTACAAGCCGCTATCTTCCAATCATAGAAAACCCGAAATCCCTTTGTCATGGATTATACATGGGAAGTGATTTTTCTAAATTACCTCCCAAATGGGCGGTTGGGGAACTGCTGGCTGTTAGAGGGTTTCGTCTAACTTTTGAGGGGATATTAGAAGATGCAACAATTC
>JBBUCQ010000066.1:0-2770 GCA_038057715.1 Patescibacteria group bacterium
AGTTTCAAGACCTGTACCGACTCCAAACTGCAAAGGCGTAAACTGCGAAACGAGCTTAAAAGAATCTTTCCACAAAACCGATCGTGTGCCGAGTGAACGCAAATTCGGACTAAGGAATATAAAAAAACCGGCGAGGGAAAGAAAAATTACTGCGGCAAAAATCCATTTTTTTGCCTTACCCTTTAGAACCGAAAAAATAAGAAAAATAACGGCGATGCCGATACCCAAAATAGAAGCTCTGTTTTCCGAGAAACCAAGTGCGACTGCGATTAAAACCGCAACCGCAAAAAATAAAACCCCCTGCCGGCGATTTTTTCGCCAAGCCGAAATCCCGTAAAACAAACTCACGAAAAATGGAAATATTAAAAACTGTCCAAGCCCTGTCGGCGAACCGATTGTAGAATAAGGCCTGCCCGCAAAAATGCCTTCTATTGCCAGACGAGTTGGATTAACAAAAAATTCCTGCATCACAGCATAAACGGAAACAAAAACTCCCGCCAAAATGGTTACAACAAAAAATGCGCGCGTGAATTTTTCGTCGCGAAACAACTGCAAACATATTAAAAAATGAATTCCGTAATACGCGCTTGTCAAAAATCCCTGCAAACGGTCATAAGTTCCCCAAAAACTTTCTATAGGCGCAGTAGAAAAAATCGTAGAAAGCGCGTAAGACAAAATCCACAATCCGAAAATAGAAAATACGGTTTTATTAAAAAATAATTTCGTTTCGCGTGCACGCCACAATTTGACAATAACTAACAACAAAAAAATGCCAATCGCCAAAAACAAAAAACTCTGCTTTGCCATTTCGTACGGATTTGCGCCGCCGAACGGATTAAATACAGCAGGTACAAAAAAAATTGCGAGATAAAATAAAGATAGAAAACCGAATTTTAATTTTAACGCCATAAAAATCTTTTACACTATACTACAAAAAACATTTGACAGATAAATGGGGGGGGTAAACTAAGATTAGTCAAGAAAATTATATTTTTATTTTTCTAACCAACCAAACTATGAACAAGAAATGGTTAATCGGTATCGTAGTTGTCGTCGCGCTCGGTGTAATCACCTATCTCGGCACAAATACGGATTTATTTAAGGGTAGCCTCAGCAAAGGCGGAGAAAAAGGCGGCTCGTTGCCGACTGTTTCAAAAGCAAGGTGTGAAGTATTTAAAAAAGTTTACGACCAAAAAGGATACAGCTCTTTAGTATATATGGTAAAAGGCAACTGGGATTACGTTACTGTTTGCGAAAATAAATATCCAAGTTTTTGGTTTGGATACGCTAGCCTTGAATCATGCAGCCAGCTTAAAAAATGGTCGGATGAAAAGAAAATAACGCCAATGGGCGGCAGCATAGCAGAGGCCCATGAATGCATAAATAAATACCCAAGTTTATGGTATGGATTTGCCAGCAAAGAGAGCTGTACAAAAATAAAACAATGGTTAGATGAAGGAAAAATCAGCTCTGGTGCTTATCCTGATGAACAATCCGCATGTGCAAAAAACTATCCAGATCTATGGAACAACTCAGCATCGCAAGGCGAACCATCACCAAATAGGTAAATATTATTCGGAATTAAGTTTTTATCAATTCAACCAGCGCCCAAAAAAAGCGCTGGTTTTGTTATGCAGCCGATTTTTCTGATACAATCAAGATAATTTAACCCAAAATATTCCTATGCAACCACCAAAAAAACTTATCATTTCAATTTCAATAGGAGTTTTAGTTTTAATCGGCGTATTCGCGGTTATTTCTTTAACGCCGAGCGGGCTTTCTACGGGTGCAATGCGATCTCTTAAGCAAGCCGGCCAAAAATCCGACAATAAATCGGCATCATGGTGGTGCATAACCGAAAGAGAAGCCCAGAAAAAATGGAAAGATTATTGGTGTAATCAAAGTCCGCTTCCCGAATGGACATGGGAAATGTGCAAAAATTATAAAAAGGGATCTGGGAGCCCGGGCGGACAAACGCTTGCGCCCGGTGCGGTTGAGCTTTTCAAATCCGGTAAATTCCCGATTGATCCAGATTTTGCAAAATGGTTCAAAATGTGGGCAGAAAACAATTCCGACAATAGTATGATTGCCGGTAATGTTCCCCAGCCAAAAACTCCTCCGGATCAAAATCCGACACCAAAAGATGATGATAAAGGAACCTCAAACTCTTCGGAAGAAACAGCGCCTCCGAAAACCCATGAAAAATCGCAAGAATTTAACAAGGATCAATACTGCAAAGATTTAGCCGCCGGCAACGTCGGGCTAGGATGCGCCTGCGGGGAGAAAACCAAATTTGATACGACATGCCACGTAACTGTCACATGCGAATCTTGGCCTCCCGAATCGGTGTGCGATTCAAAATGGCGATGTCCAACAGGTTATGTGCAAGACGAAGCTGGAGTTGATGAAAAATGCATAAATGAAATTTTACATGTAAAACAACTTCAATGCGCCGGAAAAAAAGCTACGGTAAATCCTGATATAGAAAAAGTCTGCAAAGCATTTGACGATGATTACATGTTCTCGTGGCTGGACAAACCGTGCGTAGAAAAAGATCAATGCGAACATCTTAAGAAATTGTTTGATGAAGGAATAGAAACAAACGAAGCTCTAATCCAACTTGGCATGTCTTCTGATGAATATGACTCATGCACGGCATTGTTTAGTAAAGAATGGAGCGGCGAAAAAATGTGGTAAGGAAATTCAATAAATCTATTTTCCTTTTGCAATTCCCGCGATTTTCCTTATAATACTCGCGTTGTAATTTAAC
>JBBUCQ010000067.1:0-5851 GCA_038057715.1 Patescibacteria group bacterium
TCTTAAAAAGCCATCGCAAAAATCCTTTCCCTTTTTTAAGCTGATATTTGGCTCCCACTATCGTTTCGCGGTGATCGCGAATAAATTCTTCACTCTTTTTCTTTAAAATTTCGCGCGTTTCTTTGCCTTTCCGCGGCGCCAACGTAAGCCCAAGAACGGAACCTATGGCTCCGCCGAGAATAACGCCCATTACAAGTTTATCTATTTGTGAACCGATTTTTTTATCATCATCTGACATCGGAAGCTAGTATATCAGATTTTTTCTTTGAATTTCAATCGGAGCTTCTGAAATACGTTACAATACGGACATATAATTTTTGAGCATGAAAATCGCCTCTTTTCTTAAATTATTTTTGACCAAGACCTTCTCTTTTTCGCTCAAGAGTTCACCGAGTCCATGAAGAATTTGATTATCCTTAATCCGTTCAATAACAGCGATGCAGTCCGCTAGATATTCTTTAATTGTTTTGTTGGTTCTTATCTTGATAACTTCAGTGTTGATATCCCAACTATTCTTGGCAAAGTACCAAATGTCATAAATATCACGCATAGCTGTTTCGCTTCGCGAAGTAAGTGCGGCCAATTTTTTTGCGAACAGATACTCTTTCTTGCCGACCAGCATGGAAATACCGAGATATTCCTTGAGTTCATAGTAATCTTTAATATGAGGTATGAGCCCTCTTGTGCTGATCTCAATCTTGATATTGTGGTCGGTATCGCCGTAGGAGAGCAACATGAAAATAGTATTGCGCTTAATATGACTATCCTTAATCTCACCATATTTTCCAATAATGCTTTTGATTTTTTCAAACATGTATTTTTGTCCGTTTGCATCGGTAGAAAAGAGATCAAAATCCAAGTCCACCGAGAACCGTGGAAGATTATAAAAAAAATAGGCACATGTACCACCCATGAATCCCAAAAGCGGTGCAATAGAGGTATCTGTGTAAATATCCCTTAAAATCCGCCCCATTATAAGTTGATGTTTTTCTTTATTGAGCATGGATTTTGTGATATTTGTTAAGTCTCCTGATCATCTGTTGATTTTTATACATTGGCGCCAGCTCAAAGCACTTTTCCCAGTTCAGAGAATGCAAATTATCGAAGTGATACACGGGAGACAAGTAAATCATGTCTAAAAAAGCCCTTTCCGGAGTGGCTATATTATAATTGTCTTTGAATTCTATGCCAATTGGGTTGAAGAGGAGTTCATCCTTCAAGCGCCTGAAAGTAAAAGTGTACTTATCTACTTTCATGGTTTTTGACCAAGTACCAGCTAGAAAAATGGTGTCATAGTGCTGAAAGATAATACCGGCATCACGGAGCGCGGTTTCAAAGCTGATATAGGAAGGGGTATATATACTTGTAGCCAACTCTCGCGAATTATAATTTTTGTCTTTGGCAAACACCCCTCTGGTCAGGCGGATCAAAGACTTTTGCTTCACATAGTAAGCGATTTTTGCTTTTAAGTTGATAGGGTTGCTTTCTTGCCAAATCAAAGCCAGATCCTTATTGGTGAGGACTGTCTTGTCGGATTTATAAACTAAAGCGATGGGATTATCCATATATTTGATGGAAGTTATAATTATTCTTACTTCCATTATATATTGTCATGGATTGACAGTCAAATTGGAATCTATCTCGCATAATCCGTAACTTTCGTCGTCCTTATCGTTGTCACTTTTATTTTGCCCGGATATCCGCCTTTTTCTTCCACTTTCGCCGCAACATCTCCCGCAAGTTTTTTTACGCCGGCATCATCAACTTTTTCCGGCTCAACGATTATTCTTACTTCTCTACCGGCATTTATCGCATACACTTTTTTAACTCCCTCAAACGAATTCGCCGTTTCTTCCAAGTCTTTTATTTTTGCCAGATATTTCTCAAGAGATTCGGCGCGCGCTCCCGGACGGCTTGCGGAAAGCGCATCGGCGGCCTGCACAAGACGTGCTTCCGCGGTTTCCGGCGGCACAGCATTGTGATGCGCCCATGCCGCATGAACTATTGCCGGTTCAAAATTATATTTTTCCAAAATTTCCTTTGTCAGAGCGTCGTGTGATCCGGTCACTTCCTGGTCTATCGCTTTTCCAATGTCATGAAAAAATGCCGCGGTAAAAGTTATTCTTTCGTCGGCTCCGATTTCGCCTGCGAGCGATCGCGCATTATAAGCGACCTCAAAAGAATGATGCAAAATATTTTGTCCGTAGCTGGTGCGAAATTTCAGCCTGCCGACCAATTTGATAAAATCGGGCGGCATATTTTTCAATCCTACGATTTTAAGCGCGGCTTCCCCCTCTTTAAATAAAGTTTTCTCCGTATCCTGCACGGCAAGAAGTTTTACGCGCGAAATCGTATCCTCGTTAATTATCTTTTCGTTCATTAGCCTTTTCATGGCCGCACAAGCTATCTCTCTCTGAACAAGATTAAAACAACTGATAATAATAATGTTCGGCTCGTCGTTAAAAATAACATCCACCGTAAAAAGATTTTCAAAAAAAGCGATATTGGAGCCGCCGCGTCCGACAATGCGCCCTTTGATTTCATCCCTCGGCACAATAATGGTTTTTTGCGGCGTATCGCTGGAAGCGGAATCCGCATAACGGCAAATGGCTTTCTCCAAAACATTTTTCCCCTCGCGCAAAGAACATTCCTGCACCCATTCCAGCTCATGTTGTAAACGCAATTCGGCATCCTGCTTAAAAGCATTCTCATATTGATCCAAAAGCTGATCTTTCATCCGTTCCGGCGGAATTCCCACTATTTGTATTAATTTTTCGTCTATTTTATTTCCCACCGCAACGACTTGCTCCTGTACCGCATTGAGCGATCTTTTCTCATCCTCAAGCGCTTTTTTCAACCCAAGATTTTTATCTTCGCGTTTTTGATACGAAGCTATTTTAAGACCCAGCGCTTGTTCCATTTTGTTGAGCTGTCCAACAAATTCCTCTTCTTCCTGCGCAAATTGTTTTTTCTTTTCTTCAACATCTGCCCGCGCTTGGATCACAATTTCTTTATTCTTTTCCTTCGCTCCAACGAGAAGTTTTTCCGCTTTAGCCAAAACTTCTTTTTCATTAAACTTTTTCTGCTTAATCACAAAAAGCCCCGCCAAAACACCAACCAACAGTCCTCCGATGCCAAAAATAATGTCTGTGTACGCCATGTATGAATTATATCACACAAACGGCGATATTTCCCGCAGTTCCTCTATGATTTCAGATAGTTTTTTCAATAAAAAATCTATATCTTTTCCTGTATTCCCGTGCCCGAGAGTAAAACGAACCGTTCCCGAAATCCATTCGGGAGGAACGCCTAAAGCCATCAAAACATGCGGCGGCTCAAGCGAACCCGAACTGCAAGCCGATCCCGCTGATGCCGCAATTCCAAGCATGTCCAGCTTTATTAAAAGCGCGCCGGAATCAATGCCCTTAAAAGAAATATTTATATTATTCGCCAAACGTTTTTTATCATCTCCGTTTAAGCGTGAATTTGAAATTTTTAAAATACCTTTTATTAACTTATCTCTTAACGGCAAAAGTCGGCGCACTTCATTTTCACGATCGGCATAAACCAATTTTAAAGCCTCTCCGAAACCTCTGATGGCAGGCACATTTTCGGTCCCTGCACGGATACGCCGTTCTTGTGTTCCGCCAAAAATTTGCGGCGTGATTTCGGAAGATTCTTTTAAGTATAATAAACCGACGCCTTTCGGACCATAAATTTTACCTCCATTAAGAGTCATCGCGTCTATATTGAGATTTTTTACGGACAAATCCAAATACGAAGCCGCTTGGCACGCATCGGTATGGAAATATGGGACGAGAGGCGACTGCCCCGCTTTGGCGGTGGAGGAGTTAATGGTTTTTGCGCGATGATTTTTTATAACTTCTCCGATTTCGGCAATCGGTTGAATCGTGCCGATTTCATTATTCGCGTAAATAATAGTAATTAAAATCGTATCTTTTCTGAACGCTTTTTCCACATCCGAAACTTTGACGATGCCATTTTTATAAACATCCAAATAAGTCACTTCAAACCCCTGTTTTTCCAAAAAACGAATGGGGTTCAGCACGGAATCGTGCTCAATTTTCGTAGTGATAATATGCTTGCCGAACGGCTTTAACGCTTGTGCGGCACCGAGTATAAAAAGATTATTGCTTTCAGTGCCGCCGCTTGTAAAAATAATTTCACGAGAAGAAGCCTCCAAAATCCCCGCCGAAATTTCACGACTTAAATCAATCGCTTGCCGCGACTTCTGCGCGAGCTGATAAATGCTGGATGGATTTCCATATAAATCGGAAAAATACGGCTTCATCGCCGCGAAAACTTGCGGATCAACAGCTGTCGTAGCAGAATGGTCAAGATAAATAAGCTTCTTCACAACGGGTATATGATACACTGAAAAGGTTTTATGAAAAGCGCTGTAAAAAAAATCATCATCAATACCTTATCCGTTCTTCTTGTTATCGCGATTTTTTATTTTTTAGGGAAACAATTTGCAAATGACTGGGACAAAATTAAAGCGTTTTCCTTTGATTTTAATTTTAGCCTGCTCTCTCTTTCGGTCGTACTGTACGCAATAACATTTTTCTTTCTCGCGCTCGGTCTTCATTTTATTTTAAAATTTTTCCATAAACCGATTCCGTTCCGCGAAAATTTACTCTATTTCTGCATTACCCAGCCCGCGAAATACATTCCGGGGAAAATTTGGATTGCCGTCGCCCGCATGAAATTTTTTAAAACGCACGACGTACCTAATCCGGTCACTCTTCTCGCCACAGGCACCGAATCCGTGATGGAAATTTTTGCCGGCGCATATATTTCTCTCGTAGCAATTCTGCAAACAGACATATTTAACAGCTCTTCGGTTTGGGCGACAATAATTATCAGCGGACTCGGACTCGTATTCCTCTCTCCGCCCGTTTTTTACTTTTTTATAAATTTATATTTAAGAATTACAAAGCTACCGCCGATAGAAAAAATCCAACGTGTTTCATTTTTAAAAATATTATTACTGCAAATCATTTACATCGTCGCCATGGGGGGCTTCGGCGTTTCCCATCTTGTATTTTTACAATCTTTCGTACCCGTGAGCGCGGAATATTTCCCGTTTCTAATCAGCGTCGGTTCATTCTCATATGTCGCAAGTATAATTGCGCTCTTCGCCCCAAGCGGACTCGGCGTGCGCGAAGGGGTTTGGTTTTTAGCGCTAAAAACGATCATAACTTCACCCGTTGCAATCATTTACGCTTTCGCCAGCAGAATTTGGACGATTGTAATAGAGGCGATTTTGCTATTTATCGCTTTGCCGATCTTGTGGATTATCCAGCGTAAAAATGGTATAATTACAAGATAAAACCATATATGCATAATGTTTTTGTTTACCGCCAAGGGAAAATTTCAAAAGGCGAAATTAACGATCTAAAAACTTCCGATACGGTTTGGGTTGACGTTGTAAATCCGACGAATCAAGAACTGGAACAAATCACCAAGCATACCGGCATTGAAGAAAAACAAATCCGCGGATGGATGGGGGAGAAAAAACGACCTGCCGCGCTTGATTATAAAAAATATTCGGTTTTGACTTTTCTGGAACCGGTGGAGGAAGTTCTTAAAAACGGCAAACGGACGATTTCTGCGAAACCATGCGTGATTTTAATTTCGCATACGCGAAATGATCTTATTACGATACACGCCAAACCCATGCGTGCGATCAGCAATATTGAAAGCTATCAGGAAATTTATAAAAACCAAATTTTCGCGAAAGGCGCGACTTTTCTTTTGTTCACTTTATTAAACGAAATAATAGAACATTATTACGACTCTTTGGATATATTAAACGAAACCGTGCAAG
>JBBUCQ010000068.1:0-10802 GCA_038057715.1 Patescibacteria group bacterium
CCAATTTAATCCGATAGGAGTTATACGGAGTTCTTTCGTTGTCCGGCGCAGAGCGAGGTACTTTTTCACCATCAAAACAACAAGCATCCAAAAAATCCAAACGACCTCCTCCATCCGGGCGCTCTATAAAAGACAAATATAATTCTGACGCTCCGCTCAACATTGCATCAATTCTTTTTTGGTCTTCTTCTGTTTCCGCTGTATAACCGGCATTCAAAAAAGTAACGAGTACGCTGGGCTGGCTTAATTCAAGAGATACGGTTTGAGATGTCTTTGTTTTATCCGCATATTTTTGAACAAAAGATTCTGCACCGACCAATAATGCTTTTGCCATTCCTTGTCCGCGAAAGCGTTTATCTACAAATCTGTCTGATAAATTCCATTCGCCATTTTTCTCATGCAATAAATCTATATTGCCAACTTGTTTTCTATTTCCCGCATCGGACGCATCAACATTTAAAACCAATATTTCAACTTCGTCTTTATGCGGTTCTACAAGGAATGGAATTTCACCTTCTTTTACGTTTTCTTTACGAAAGCGTTTTTCTGCGGAAAATGATATGGCAGAATTACCTTGCGATTGTTGAGTTTGATAAACGGTTGATTCAACCGAAACTTCATCCGTATGTCTTTTTACGGCGGAAGGATGCCCTTTTTTTATGCTGTCAAAATCTTCAGCCGCTTTTTCGCCTAAATCCCGCATTTCTGTAGTTAATGATTTTTTATCTATATTTAAATTTTCTTTTGATTCATCTTTTTCGGGCTCAAGCAATTCTTTTGGGCATCTTTCTCCAAAAGCCGCATAAACATCGGAAAGCTCATGTTGTCTTTTTACTTCTGCCATAATTAATTATTGAGTATCCACTTTTTCCGCCTGCATCAATCTGTACAAAATATCCGAGATTTCGCCGCGGGTCATTGGTTTGCTTGCATCTAAAGCACCAGAAGACACGTCAATTATATTCTTTTTTATCGCTTCTTGGACATATTGAGCGAACCAATCGGTAGCGGAAACGCCTGTCGGCAAAGTAATTTCAATTTGCGGATCAATATCGGCTTTTTCAGCGACGAAAAGCATTGTTAAAAATTCAGCTAAATTAACTTTATCCTCGGGCCTGAAAAATCCATCAGGATAGCCTTTTACAAATCCTTCGGCATACGCTGTCGCTATAAATTTTGAATACCAAGATTGTTTTAAAACATCAGGAAAATCGGTTGAAAGATTTTCTTTGATGATCGCGTTTATAACGCGCAAAATAAATGTTACCGCTTCCGCGCGGGAAACTTCTTTTTCCGGTTTGAATGTTCCTTCCGCATAACCGGCTACAAGACCTTTTCCTTTTAATTCGGTTAAAGCCGCAAAATATTTGCTGTCGGCAGGAACATCTGTGAATGGCAAAATTATTGACGGCGGTGGCGGAGAAACCGGTTCTATAGGTTGAACAGGAACTTCTGTTGGTTGCGCTGGCTCTGTTGGCTGAACAGGAGTTTCTATGGGGTTCGCAGGTTGTACAGGCTCTACCGGCGCGCTTTCCGTAGTAGTGCCTTCTATATTCTCAACCGGTGGCGGAGGTGGCGGAGGAGCTTTTACAACCAAAACCGCTGACTTAAATATCTGCCCTTTATAACTTACAAAAATCTCCGTTTGGCCTTCGGCTGATGCTGTAAATGTTGTTGTTGCAATGCCGTTTACAAAATTTGCTTCGGAAAATGCATTTGTACCAAGTAGCCCGATTGCGTTTGTTAAACCGACGGACGCTGGTTCTCCTAATACAAATTCACCAAATTGCTGTCCCAATTCATTAAAACTGCGGACTTCAACTGGAACAGTTTCATTCGGTTCAATTTCCGTTTTTGAAACCGTTACAGAAAATGACGACGGATTTTTTGCTTTATGTTCTATGGAAAATTCCGGAGACGAAAATTCTTTTTCGCGGAAACGGATCAAAAGTTTTTCTTGACCGGCTTTTTCAGCCGATAAAATTAAAACATTTGAAATTCCGCTCGTTAAATCGGACGAAACTAATTTATCCAGATTCAATTTGCCGTTTCCATTTAAAACCGAAACTTTTACTTCATCTTTAAAATCCGGCTTGCTTAACAAATTTCCTTTTTCATCAAAAGCCTGAATTATAAACTGCACGCTGTCACCCTCTTTAAATTTATTTCCTCCTGCAATTTGCGCTACGAATATCACATTTTCATACGGGTCGGGAATATTAAGAGCTTGCGTTAATTCCGGCTGACTGGAAGCCATAAGAGCTCCGGCCTCTCCGGCATATTTCTGAACATACTGCATCGGATTTATTGTATATGCGATTGCATTTTCTTTTTTGAGCCCGATATTTATCGCTTCAAAAAACGAAACGCCTGCGGCTTTCATATCAGCGCCGGTGAACGGCCAATACGGATGCCAACCGGATTTATCATTATCAATTTGAAAATGAAGATGCGGAGTTGTTGCAGTGCCCGAATCGCCCACAAAACCGATTAACTGGCCTTTCGTAACAACATCATATTTATTAACCGAAATTGAGCTCAAATGGGAATATGAGGAATAGTAAGTTGTTTTTACGTTCGCATCTGCAAGAGACGGAAAATCATTATGCTGTAAAACAATATGATTTCCAAAACCGCCGTTTGAATATTCGGATTTAATTACTGTTCCGTTTGCCATGGCGTAAACGGGAGTTCCGGTAGGAGCTTTTATATCAACAGCCGGATGACTGCCAACTCCTTCAATTCCTTCCAATTTATAAGTTCCGAGATAGGGAACTGTATACGTAATTTTTTCATTACGGATAGCGTCATCATTAGGATCATTCCATTTTAAATTTGCAAAAGGGATTGCAAAACGTGTCGGATTATATGAAGACATCGCAATTAATTTTTCTTGAGGAATTGCATTAAATGCCGATTTGCGTTCGGTTTCAGTAAGCTTCACCCAATTCGGCATCTGTTTAACCGGAAAGGTCGTGCCGTTAAAAGGCGCATGGGCCGGAACAGGGGAGATGACACTGCTTAAAAATTTCACCCCGTGTTCGCCGAAGAATGCTACAAGAAGAGTTAAAACAGAAGTAACTATGATAATAATCAGCGTTTTCGGCTCAAAAAGAAAAAGTTCTCTTTTTGGCCACGCATCCTTTCCCTCAATATCCTTTTTTTGATATCTTCTATTATGCATTTGTTTTTGTTTGTGTTTTTATTATTATACAATTATACCATAACCAGATTATTTTTCAATGATAATAAGATCGGGATCAGATGCGGAAACACGAGAAATCGGCTTTAAGATGGGGAAAAAGCTCGCTAAAAATTTCTCTAAACAAGGCGAAATTGCGATTTTATGCCTTTATGGAGAGCTGGGGGCAGGGAAAACCACTTTTATACGAGGACTTGCAGGGGGACTCGGAATTACATCACGAATAACAAGCCCGACTTTCACTTATCAGCGTGTGCATGGAGGCAGACCGAAGTTGTATCATTTTGACTGTTATCGTTTGTCGGGGCCGGATGAACTTTTATTGCATGATTTGCATGAGGCTATTTCAAATTGTGACGGCGTTATTGCGATTGAATGGAGCGAAAAAATAAAACGTCATTTGCCGGAAAAGCATACTGATATTTATTTTGAGTATGTTGATGAAAATGTTAGAAAAATAATGATTAACCCCGCTAAGCGGGAACAATTGACCTATGACTGACCAACAAGTTCTAAAACTCATTGAAGAATTCAGAATGCCTCTGCATGTGCGGCGGCACTGCGCGGCTGTGGCTCAATTTTGTGTTGAACTGGGGGAAAAATTGATTAAGGCAGGAATCAAAATTGACTTGGAACTTTTGAGGCAGGCGGCAATGCTTCATGATTTATTGCGCGTAATTGATTTTAAAACTTTTGAGCCGGAAAAATTTCCGGATCCGATTTTAAGCGACGATATTAAATTTCTAAAAAGTCTTCGCGAAAAATACAAAGGCTTTCATCACGCCGATGCTGCAGCGCAAATTTTACGCGAACGCGGATTTCCCGATATTGCGGCAATTATAGAAAAACATAAATACGTGCAAATAAAAGACGGTTTTAAAACATGGGAGGAAAAGATTCTTTATTACGGCGATAAACGGATTAAACATAATAAAGTTGTACCGCTTGCCGATAGGCTGGCTGACGGCAGAAAGCGGAATTTCCCATATATTAAAGGCGAAGAACCGGATAATGAATTGGACAAAAAGGTTTTTGAGCTGGAAAGGGAGATTTTGGAAAAACTTCAATAAAAATTTTCTTCCCTGATAGACAGATTATGTTGGAACATTCCTATAAATATTAATATTTGGATGTTGACTTAAGCAAGCCATTTAGCTTATAATAAAAGTACAAAGACCTGTATTCCGAACTGTCACCGGACGGTGGCGTGGCTGGGACAACCAGTCTAGGAACGTGGTCGGAAGTGGCCCTGCAAAGGGCTATTTTTTGTTATTTGAAAAACCACTCGTCTTCAATCCTTTTTTTAATGATGGATTTATAGAATTTTGCGTCATCCTTTAAGACATTGTGAGATCGGTGAATACTACCCGCAATCATATCAGCCAATTGAATCAAAACATTTCCATGAGAATCAACTAATCTGCAACTTTTCATTATTTGTTTTTCGTCGGAATTAAGCTGTCTTCGTAAATACCCCAAAAAGCTTTTCCTAAAAACTCTGTCGCCGCTGCCGTCTATTTTTATCTTCGCATTTTGGATAGTTCCGCCATTGTGCTTGAGTACCGACTTAATAGCATAACCATAGAAAGAATTTTTGCTATTTCGTAGTTCCTGACTCCGTATAAGTGATTTTTGTATTACGATAGCACGCACCCTAAATTTAAAATTGCAAACCTTTCTGAGAAATTTTTCGCGAACATCCTTGCTAGATTTGAAAAATTTAAACTCAAGATTATCAGGAAAACCTAGATATCTTCTTAATTCTTTAATTGCGAGAGCAACTTTTTCTGCCTCCAATTCATCATCAAAAATAATCAAAGCTATAACGAAAAAAGCGCTTGACCCTTTATCAAGTTTAAAGCCCGGATCGCCCGAATCGTCAATAAATATGAGCATATAGTTATTCTACTAAAACCGAGTCGGAAAAAATAGGTTGCCTTTTATAAATAAAGTTCAAACCGATTTAAAAACGAAATTAAGCTCCCGCAACTATCTTATTTATAACTTTCCGCGTGGCATCATCCAAATTTCCGGATTCTTCAATCCCGTGATTTTTCTGAAACGCAATTACGGAAGATTTCGTGATGTCGCCGAAATATTTTGTCGTGAGCCTGCCAGGGAAAAAGCCGAGACGTTTCAATAATTTCTGTAAACGTTCAATGTCTGTTCCGCGAGTCCCATAAGTTAAATCCGATGCAAAACTATCAGCCGGAATTGCACCCGCAACTAAAATGCGTTCACTTTCAACGCGTTTATCGCGAAGCTCTTTTTTCTCCGTAGTTTGCGCAATATTGCGAGATTGGGTCTGTCTGCTATTGGTTAATTCATTTAGTTTCGCAAGAGTTTGCGGACCCGTTACTCCGGCGCCATCATCCTTTTCGCCCTTAACAATCCCAAACGCTTGCTGGAATTTTTCAACAGCATGTTCCGTGATTTTTCCATAATATCCGGTCGGTTCAACTCCCAAAAAATTAAGACGCTTTAATTCTTCCTGTAAAAGCATTACTTCCAAGCCTTTATCGGTTAATGCCAATTGTTTTGAAAAGACTTCAGCAGAGCTCGCCATCGGCTTTGCGCCGAGAGAAGTTGTCGGAGTCAAAACTCCTGAAATTATCTTTTTAAAAGAGTCAAAAGTTCGCGGACCATACATTCCTGCGCCAAAATCCGTTTTTTTCTCAACCAAAGAAAGGTCTAATTGAAAACGAAAAACAGCATCCAGAGTCGCCTCATCAAAAACACCGCTAACTTCATTTAAAAATTTATATTCATGCAAAACTTCCTGCAAAGCTTTTACATTTTCTCCCTTATCGCCTTTTTTCAAAGTCGGCGGGGGAAGTTTCGCGAGTAAATTTACCTTCTCGCTATTTAAAAGAGATTCAAGCGCCATACGTGAACGCGGCCCGAAATTTCCTACACCCGGATCATTCACGGATTCAATTACACGTTGGTCTAATTGAAATTTCTGAACAGCTGATTGCGTTTCTTGTCCGAAATATCCCGTAGGCTCACTTTCAAAATATCCAAGTTTCTTTAAAAACCTCTGCAATTCGCGCACATCTTCGCCCGAATCTTCCAAAGCCAAATCAGACTTAAAATGTTCCGTTTGCACTAAAAATTTATTTAAATTAGCCATAGGGACGCCGGAAAAATCAACGGATTCTTGGATGCTCGGATCAATTCCGAAAACCGTCACTTCAACCGTGCGCATACCCCAACCGAGAGCGCGGGAAAGCCCTTCTTCGCCTTCTCCCATCCAAATATCAAGACGGTTATTTTTTATTGCGCCGCCCCTATCGTGCACAGCCACAAATCCTATACCCGGAATTTGCATTTTTGTGCCGAATGGAAAAGTTTTCGGCGCCGCAATCATGCCCGGATAAACTTGCGTGCCGTCAGCGCCATTTGTTCCGCGACCGTTTAAACGCACTTCTTTTTCATAAGTTCCTTTAAAATAATGGGGCTGATTCGGAAGAGGGGAATAATAACTGGAAATTACGAATTTTTTTTTGTATGGCAATTGCGCCGTAGATTCCTCCACCGGCAATGGCTGCGATTCAGGTACAAGCTGCTTAACAGGCTCCACCTCCGGAGCGGGAGGCGCAATTTTAGTTTGTTCACCAACCCCCGTCGGCGCAGCTATATTTTGTTCACCAACTTCCGGCTGTGCAGTATTAACGGGTTCCGTAGAACTCCCGACTGTTCCAATCGCAGGTTCCGAACTTGTTCCCGCTGACTGTTCCGCCGGCTGTTCTAAAACAGGCTGTGAACTCGTTCCGGAATTTTCCGTACTCGTCCCCGCCTCCGGCAGCGCCTGCGCATATCCTCTCGGCGTCGCTGAAAATATAAGAAGCAAAGCGACCGTCAGCCAGAAGATAACTTTCCAGCGCTGTTTGAATTTTAATAATATGTAATTCTTCATAATTTTTAAATCTTATTATTTTATCATAAAAAACGACCCAAGGCAGGAAGTAACTATTGACTCAAACTAATATTTAAAGCGTAATTCATGCGCGCGCATGAATAATACTGGCAATTAGCAATATTGCAATATGGCGCATTTTTGCAGGTTAAAAACCCTCCCTAGGAAGAATTCTACAGATTGAAAAAATGAAAGCCTTTTAAAGCTAGACAGAATATGCAAGATATGCTTTAATTAAACCTTAATATGATGTCCGCCGATAAACAGAAAGGCTCACCCGATAAAAGCGAATCTACACCACCAAGTCCAGAACAGTCCGTACAGGAAATTCTTGATGACTGGATTAAATTTCCTCGAGTCAAAATTATCGGAGAAAATGACAATACATATACGGTGAATTATGGCGAAGAAGAATACACATTCAGTAAAGAAGAAATGGGACAAGAAATGGGAGAATATGCGGCTGGCTGTGCAGTTATGGAAATGGCACAAACAGTAAGACAAGAACTTCAATCAGTACACGGATTTTTCTTAGATTTAGATATACCGCCTGAATTTAGAGAAGCTATTATGTTCCATGAACTACGAGAAAAAGAGTATGCAGGAGACGAAAATGCGCACCAAAAGGCTGTTCATGACGAAATTCTATATATCACGAAGCACTTTTCGCTAAAATTAAGAAAACAATATTTGAAACTAATGGGAAAAGAACGCGAAAGGGCGGTTAGAAAAAAACAGACTGAAGAGAGAAATAATGAAGAAATATCTCTACAAATGCCACTAAATCCTGAAGAGATATCTAGAGATATCATGGGTATATTCGTAGACGAGTGTGGCTCATATAAATTTATGACCCGATACTGTATGGGTAGTTTAGGTGGTGATTTTTGTTTTTATCTTGATATGGGACAGTCGTTGCCTGATGTCAACATAATATTTAATTCCCAGCCTCCCCGAATTAGTATTGCATTATGTGGTCCAAAACTAACCCAAAACCATATCGCACGGTTGAAAGAGCGAGGATTTAATGTTCTTACATGGGAACTTATAGGCGGTGATCATCATTATAACTCCTTATCAGGTGTGCACGATGGTAATAGTTATGTAATAGGGTCAAGCATATTTCTTGATAACCAAAATACTAGTGAACTCAGAAATTCTATAAAAAAAATAAATACTCAAATTGAAATAATAATAGCCACATTCAAGTCAGAAACTCTATAAATCCGCCCCTATTCTCCTGATAATCTCACGACTCACATATTCCCTCGGTCTACCATACTTCAAACGCGATAACTGTTTTAAAGCACTGCCAAGATTTTTGTCACCTGTTTCGGTATATGGATTAACGGGAGTAATTGAAAACGGCCGGCTTGGCTGGGTATCAATGGAAAGCTTTACGCAAGCTTTATATTTATCCAAATTCACAAGATCTTGATCGCTGAACACGGGCGCCATTTCTTTACCCATGTATTCGGAATCCTGCGCGCCGATTTTATAACACATAATCGTTCCAACGTTGCCGAATATGGCATCTTTAATACTGACTTTTTTAGAACCTTTTTTGGCTTCGCTTCCTTCCAACTGGGCAAGATATTGATGCGCCATATTTAGCCCGAGTCTATATTTTCTTGCTTCAGACAAAATAACTTCAATACTTTCAGTAACGTAATTCTGAAACTCATCAATATATAAAAAGAAATCCTTGCGTTCGCTCTTTTCAAGTTTTTGGCGTTTAAGCGCGGCCATTTGCAATTTACTGACGATAATCATACCGAGCAGTTTGCTGTTAATTTCACCGGTCTCGCCTTTTGCCAAATTCATAAGCAGAATTTTTCCTTCCTGCATGACCTTATAAAAATCAAACGCGGACTTCGCTTGGCCGATTATATTACGCATCATTGTATTGGTGACGAACGCGCCGAATTTCGCGGCAAAATACGGAATCATTTCTTGTTTTTCGCGAGCGCCGGTTTTTGCCATTTGATGGATCCAGAATGATTTTACGATAGGATTTTTTACTTTCGCTGTTTTGTATTTTTGATAATCATCATCTGTAAAAAGGCGCACAATATCAGTCAAAGCGCCACCTTCCGGATCATCCATAAGCGTTAAACAACCGTTCCTGAAATAGTCCTGAATTCGCGGACCGAAAATTTCTTCATCAAACAATTTAATCATGATATTCATGGCATCCAGCGCAACCATGTCTTTTTCTTCGTCAGTCGCGGCCTCAAGCAAATTCAATCCCATTGGTCGTTCCAAGTCTGCCGGATTAAAATAAATCACATCATCAGCGCGTTCCCTCGGAATAAACGGCAAAATATCTTCAATAAGAGAACCGTGGGGATCAATTACACAAAGCCCTTCACCGTTTTTGAGATCCTGCCGTATCATCGCTTGGAGAATGGAAGATTTACCGGTACCGGTTTGGCCGATAACGTAAAAATGGCGGAAACGATCTTCGCGCTTCAAGCGAATTTCACGCGTCTGACCGCGATATGTGTTATATCCAAGCAAAAGACCCTCGGAAGGAATATTAGGCGGAGCGGGCGCAATTTTAAAGTTCTGCCATGCGATTGTAGAACCTCTGTTAAAACGGATATTCGGGAAATGAAATATTCCGGCCAATTCCTCCGAAGATAAAATCATCTCGCGGTTAAAAAGCCGCAACTGCCATGAACGGCTTAAATTACGCATTATATAATTATTAACCAGCGCCTTCGTGGAATGATATTTTGTGCGAACCAAAGAATTATTATCGGTGGTATTAAATTGCGCAAAACCGCTTCTGACATTTATAAGCTGTTCTTTTGCCTCTCTCAAAGTCGGAGCGCAAGTGATTACGCGGATCACGGCTTCGTATCCCTGCTTTGTATTTTTTTCTTCAATCGCTTTAACTTGATCGTCCGTCATTGGAGTGGTTCTAGTCGCGCCTTTTGAAGTATCCATATTTTCCTTTAACTCTTCAGCTCCGCGAACTCCGATTCCAAAAATCACACCGAACCATACAAGGGGATTCCACCAAGATGTTGATGATTTATGCACAAAAATTTCTTCAGCATGCTTTCGCCCTTCTTCTTGCCATCCTTCGCCGGCAGGACGAACAACAATTTGGATTGCCGCTCCTTCGTCGGTTCCCAGTTTTGAAAGCGCATTTGTTAAATTATTTAGAGGATCCGAACCCAAGCGCTGAAAGGTTTTCAATGGATAAAACGGCTCTTTTGTCATGCGCATGTAGCATCCGGCAACACGCGAATTCGGTTTAAAAATATTGTAATCCGGAACTTGTTCTATATAGGCGTCAGGATAAAAACCGGTAATCTGCTTTTCAAAAAGAGGAACAATATGCCGCGGCAAAACCACGTACATGAATATTTGATTATTAAAAACCGCATATTCAAGAGAGAAAAAGTCCTGACCGAAAATTCTGTATTTAAAATCTTCTTCGTATGTCGCGTGAATCGCTTCAAAAAAATGCCCCATAATTCCGACGGTTTCCTTAAAATCTTTTTCTCCGCCATATTGGCCGCCTTCTTTTTCACGGTCATCTTTTGATTCTTTTTTGGGGATAAGGACTTTTAGAAAAACCATATTAAGACAGCGCGCGCGATTTGCGCGGATGCGAAGGAACCACCATAAAAGGAGTAAAAAAACTACGATTCCGAGACTTGTCAGTAG
>JBBUCQ010000069.1:0-2660 GCA_038057715.1 Patescibacteria group bacterium
ATTCGCAGGGGAACGGTACTCAAGCCGAACAAATTGAAATAATTCTCGCAACAAATCCAAGCAGTGAAGGCGAGACAACAGCATTATATATACAAAGACTTCTGCATCCGCTTAACATAAAAATCACCCGCATAGCCACAGGAATTCCTGTGGGCGCGGATCTTGAATATGCTGACGAAATAACGCTGGGAAGGGCGATAAAGGGAAGGCAGGATTATTAGTTTCTTTTCAGCCGGACATCTATTTTAAATCCGGCCAAAGCTCCTTCGCTCCAGCGCACACGATAAGCATTCACAGGAGCTCTGTCTCCGCGACCGCGGTTGGTACGAAATGATCCTTCTTGCGATCGTCGTGTAACTTCGTGAATATCCATTTCAAATCCCATTTGAAGGAAGGGCTCTTCCATTTTAAGCAAATTACTGGCCACTGTGTTTGTGTCTGTCATAAACCCTCTTTCCGATAATATCTGGACAATTTCTTGCGCGGTAACCGGTGTTTGATCTTCGGAATCGGAGGCAAAAACGAGTACGCGGGCCATTTTTTCACGAAGAACATTTCCACTTAATTGCTTTTTTCTATTTTCCAAACGATCCGAAAATCGCGGAGCTCCATCCGGAATTTCCAAAGGCGGAAATTTCATTGCGGGTTTTAAAACCTGCGTAACCCACGCGCGCAACCCGTCCACTACATCCCTGATATCTTCGTGTAAAATATCGGGCGCTTTGCCGGCGCTTCTCTGTTGCAATTGCTTAATCATGGGCTGTACAAGTTTCTGATGTCCATCTAACCAATCAATGGCTTGCAAACTCTGGTAAAGAGCGGAATTAAGCTTTGTAAGTCCATCACGGGCATCCCTCTCCTCTTTGTCTTTGCGCGAAATGGCACCTGTTTTATAAAGGGAATCTCTAACCACTTTTCTAACTATAGCTGTAGTTACTTGGCCGGCGGATGTTCCCCTTGTAGCAAAAGGACTTTCCATAATTTTTCTTGCCAATTCTACTTGATTTACGTTACCGGCAGGTATCTTGCCGATCTCGTCCACTAAAGCTTGAACGGAACCCGCTCCTATTTTATTCCCAAAAATTTCACGCGCTTCCGGCTCTATAAGTTGATATCTCAAATATGTATTTATGTGACCGGGGCCTTTACCGATTGATTTCGAAAGATCGGCAACGGCATTACCCTTATTCATGCCTTTTCTTCTCATGCGTGAGTCAATCGCGCTGGCATAAAAATCGCTTATTTCAAAAACAGTATGAGGTTCTTTTAGGTTTAGCATGAAAGACCTCTCGTGAAGCTCATCTTCGTTTTTAACCCACTCAACGAGAAATTTCACATAAGGAATATCAAGATTAAGAATAATACGAAAACGCCGCTCTCCATCAATAAGCATAAAACGAACGGATTTGTCAGGAAAAAGCACAGGCACAACATGGACAGGATCGCATTGCCCATGCGTAGATATCGTAGCCCCAAGCTCCCTCATTTTATCCTGATCAAAATAAGATCTTGGCTGGCGCGGCTGGCGCACAAATAATTTAGGTGCGGCATACAATGTTTTATCTTCCAAAGGCTCCGCCCTGATAAGACGAACCTTTGTTCCGTCCGGCAAAGCGATTTCTTCGCCGAGCTCCGGTTCTTTACCAAGTCTATCTTTGAGTGTAATTGCGGTTAAAATATTATCAGGAGAAATATTTTTCTGCGCAGTTAATACTTTAGATTCCGGCTTGGTGCCTCTAGCCAAATAATTTGGTATGTCATCAAAGTCTTTTACTTCTAATGATTTCATGGTATAAATCTTAGCGGCAGATTTTATTTTGTCAATATTATGGAGAAAAAATCACTTGTCGACGACATATTAAGGTTGAAAGAGATACCTTCTTCATCTGACGATGAAGGCGATGCGGAGTACCAGGAAGTTGCGCGCCAACTTCGGCGAAAAGAATCATCTGATGAAAAAACTCCCGATACATCCGCCGGTTTAACAAAAGAAATTACAGATGAACGAACAAGGCGAAAACAACTTATCGCTAAATTATATGAAGAATTGGTACACGGAAATAGAAAGCGTTCTGTCACCATCAACCTTAGTAATTATAGAGATCGCAAACAGGTATTAAATCTGTTGGAAACCGAATATGCGGCTGAACGTGAGTACGCCGAAAGATTTCGCCCGCAAAAACGAGGCGAATGTGAAGATGGCGAACGTCCGTGCCCTTGGGTTTCTTGTCGCTTTCATTTGGCTATTGATGAAACAAGCAATGGATCCGTTGTACTCGTACACCCGAATTTTAAATCGGGAGATGAACTTCCTGAAATAGATTTAGATAGTATGGTGGAAACATGCGCGCTGGATGTGGCTGATAAAGGCGCTACAACCTTGGAAGAAATCGGCGTATATATAAATTTAACGAGAGAAAGAGTTAGGCAATGTGAAACTGAAGCTTTAGGCAAACTTCAAGGAGCAGGCACAGTAGACAGACTGTTAAATCTGGGAGGACTATGTAATCCGACCGGGCATTTTGAACAACATGGCGGAAATGGAAATGGAAAATCGCCGGCAAAAGGTGACAAAAATGAAATTGATTTTAGTCTTGGTGATGATTTTGACGGGCTAAAGTTGTAGAACAAAACAATTAGCGCTCCGCCAGAATCGCAAA
>JBBUCQ010000069.1:2760-15998 GCA_038057715.1 Patescibacteria group bacterium
CTGCATCTGCTGTTTCTTGCGCGGCAGCTTCTTCTGCAACCGCCGCAACAGCTTCTCCTGTGGCTACAGCAACTGCACTTGCGATTTCTTGCGCAACAGCTTCTCCCGCTACAACCTCTTCTGTACCCGTAGTGCCCGCATCTGTGGCTTCTTGCGCAACAACAACTTCTCCTGCTTTCTCTTGCGTCTCACCGTCTGCGACTGCAACAGGCGCTTGTTCGCCTTCCTTTTGTGATTTTTCTTCTTCTGGTGTTCCCATATATAAATTGGGTTAAAAAATATTTGAATACCACATACAATATATACAAACCTATGTTATTTTGCCAAGTTTTTCCGGTTTCCTATCTGTTATTTGCACTAGCGCCCCGCCTGAACCGCAGAGTATAACGCGGTTTTTGCCGCGCTCCCCACCTGCATTTTTTAATATCGGATATTTCTCAAAAATAAAATCTTCAAAATCATTGTGAAGATTTTTTAAAATATTTTCTGCGTCGCTTGCGCGAATTGCCGCAATCAACGCTTTTGTTTTTTCTAAATTTTTACCCGAGTGCGTTAAATCTATTTGGCTGTATGCTTTTTGAGACGAAATTTCTACGCCGGTTTCAATAATTTCAAATTTAATTCTCGGCGGAAGCGGTGGAAGGGGAGTGATTTTTTCGCCGAAATGAGTTGCTAAGGCAGTTCCGCCATCAAAAAAGAATTGGCAATCCATGCCGATTTGGTCTGCAATTTTTCGCAATAAACAATTTGTGCCGTGTTTATCGCGGATCTTGTTGCGCGCCTCGCAACAATTTATATTCCATAGTTGCGCCAAACCTTTTAGCGCGGCGACCGCATTACCGGAGCCTCCGCCAAGCCCGCTCATTAAAGGAATGCGTTTTTTAATAAAGATTTTTGCGTTATTTTTAATCCCCGCGTGCTTTTTTAATAGATGCGCCGCTTTCAGCACTGTATTTTCTTCATTTAACGGCACCTTCGTATTATCACAATTTATTTCCAAGTTTCCATTTTCGCGGCGTGCCAAAATAATTTCATCAAATGGCTCTTTTAATTGATGAAAAACAGTTTGAATTTCGTGATAGCCGGATTTATCGCGCCGTAAAATATCCAGCGCAAGATTTATTTTGGGGTAAGAAAATATTGATATTGAGGATTTAGCTTTAGATTTTGACATAGATATTTTTTATATTAAAAATCTGTGCACGGGCACGAATTAAAACTGCCCAATACGTCTGCCCGGGCAGACTTAAACTGTAATAATTTCGTTACTGCGTCAACCTTATAATCCGTGCGCAACTGATTCATGAACCAGACAAGGATTGACGTCATCATAAAATCATTGGAGATTACGTCTGTGCGCACAGACGTAAATTGTAATGTTTTACCATCAATGTCAAGTGCACATGGTACTGTGGCGCTTCTACAATTTACAAATTGATTTAATGCTAAATAATTCATGCGCGCGCAGAGATTAAACAATAAAACCACCTCTTTTCAAGAACTTTTGGAAAGCGCATTCGCTACGCTCATGCGTAGGGCGCGCGCCCGAATTACACAATAAAACTACAGCCTGACATTTTATCGCCTCTCCTCGCCCGAACGGAGTTAGTCCTTCGCCGGAAGTCGCCGTGATTCCTATTTTGTCAGGTGAAATTTTTAAAAGCGAGCTTAAACTTTTTTTAATTTTCGGCACGAGAGGATCAATTTTGGGTTTTGCCGCTTCAATGGAAACCGCGCATTGGTTGATGCATAAATTTTTCGCAGCCGCTTTTTTTAAAACTTCCGCCAAATATTTTTTACTGTCTTTAATTCCGCGCGCACACATTTTTGTCGCATAAGTTCCGAGTGAACCGCCTCCGATTGCGCTTGAAATCGCATTACAAAGCGCATGCAAAATAACATCACCGTCGGAATTTGCTTCCAGCGCCGGAAAATTTTTAATTTTAATTCCGCCAAGTATTAAATTCTTATTGAATTTTGAATTCGGGATTTCGGACTTTTTTTGATATTTGCCTGCCCCGCCACAGCGTGGGGATTTTGTCCCGCTTTGCGGGAGAGCTTTAAATTTATGGCTGTCCTCCCCAATCCCAACCGCAAACTCCCCTCGAATATCCTCCGGGCGCGTAATTTTGCGATTGCAATGATTAGCATCAACAATCACCGTCTTCATTCCTGCCGCCTCCAAAATGGAAATGTCATCCGTGTAATCGAATTCTTGTGCAGTTATTTTTTTACACGCATACAAAAAATCTTTCGCTCGCACAACTTGCGGCGTTTCAACTTCCCATAAATTTTGTCGCGGAATGGTCGCCTCAATTTCAACCGGCGCATACCATGAAAGAGTCTTTGCTTTTTTAATTGTGGAATGAATTTTTCTACCCACGGCAACACCGCTAATGGGGTTGCTATTATGTTCTTTTTTAAAAATAGCGAAACAACATTCTAACTCTTCGTGTGTGGCAAACGGATTCGCCGCATTATGAATCACAAAAAAAACCGCCGTACGCTTTAAATTTTTGGTAAATTTTATTACCGACTCAAAACGAGTTTCGCCGCCCAAAAAAATCTTTTTTACTTTTTTAAATCCGCCATCACAAACCAAGTTCTCTATTTCCTTCTTATTTGCCGAATTTACCGCAATAAAAATTTCATTAACAAGCCGACTTTCTTCCAAGAATTTTAGAGAATAATAAATAACCGACTTGCCCGAAATATTCTCAAAAAGTTTATCCTTTTTAAATCTTTTACTTTTCCCTGCCGCTAATAATAAGCCGATATTCATAAGGAAGGATTGCTTCGCTGTACTCGCAATGACAACTCTTGTATGGACTCTATATCAACATTTGTATTTTTTACATTCTCCAAACTTCGTTTTATAAAATCATAAATTCCCAAAAATGGGATTTCGCCGTTTAAAAATTTCTTGACCGCAATTTCATCGGCAATACAAAATACGGCAGGCATTATTCCGCCGGCTTTTAGAACTTCGTAAGCCATTTTTAACCCTTCTAAAACGTTATAATCCGGTTTTCCAAAAGTTAAATTTAATTTAGAAAAATCCACGCGCTGGAAATTATTCGGAGCGCGGTCGGGAGAATTCAGAGCATAAGAAATCGCCAATCGCATATCCGGCTGACTCAAAATCGCGGAAATATTTCCATCGCAAAACTGCACCATGCCATGAACAATACTTTGGCGATGAATAACGACATCAATTTTTTCCGGAGGGACATCAAAAAGCCATCGCGCCTCAATTATTTCAAACGCTTTATTTATTAAAGTCGCGCTGTCTATGGAAATTTTTTGCCCCATATCCCATGTCGGATGATTAAGCGCCTGCTTCGCCGTTACGCCCTCCAATTTTTTGCGCGAAAATCCCCAAAACGGTCCGCCTGACGCAGTTAAAATAATCTTTTCAACTTCTGACTTCCGCGCTCCCAGCGCCTGCCAAATTGCGCTCATCTCCGAATCAATCGGCAAAATTTCAGCTCCGGTTTTTTTAGCGAGCTCCATTATTAATTCACCCGCCATAACAAGCGATTCTTTATTCGCAAGCGCAATACGTTTTCCCGCTTTGACAGCGGCAAAAGTCGGCATAAGTCCGGCAGAACCGCTAATTGCATTTACAATTAAATCAGCATCGGGCGCGCAAACGAGTTCATTTAAAGCCGCTTCCGGATTTTCACTTTCGGACGTTTGCAAAACATATTTCGGTTTAAATTCCGCAACTTGTTTTTCCAACATTGAAGCATTTGAATGCGCCGAAAGCCCCAGAATTTGAAATTCGCCCGGATACGCGCGAACAACATCAAGCGTTTGCGTGCCGATTGAACCCGTGGATCCAAGAATAATAATGCGTTTCATGGGAAATTTCTAATTATTAATTATTATTTTCATAAATTCATCCACTAATTTTTTTTCCTCCACCCATTTTATAATTTTTCCCTTCTTAAAAATCGCCCCCTTCCCTCGTCCTCCGGCAATTCCAAAATCCGCAGTACGCGCTTCTCCCACCCCATTCACAACACATCCCATTACCGAAACCTTAATCGGCTTTTTTAGCTGACCACGTTTATGCAAATCCATTAAACGCTCCTCAACTTCCTTCGCTAATTTTATTAAATTTATTTCCGTTCTCCCGCAAGTCGGACATGCAATCACTTCCGGCTCTTTATTATATAAATGCAAAGATTTCAAAATATTTTTCGCGGCACGCACTTCTTCAACAGGATCAGCAGTTAAAGAAACCCTAATCGTATCGCCGATTCCTTCATTCAAAAGCGCCCCAAGCCCGACAGCGCTTTTTATAACTCCATACGGCGGCAAACCTGCTTCTGTAATACCGAGATGAAGAGGATGGTCGGATTTTTCGGCAAAAAGTTTATTCGCCGCAATTGCTTCCGGAACATCCGAACTTTTTATGGAAACCACAAAATTTGTAAAATTATTTTTCTCAAAAAACTTAGACCAATTTAACGCCGATTCAACTAACGCCTCCGGACTCGGTCGTCCATATTTTTCCAGCAAATTTCGCTCAAGCGAACCGGAATTGATTCCAAGCCGGAGCGCAATTTTCGCTTTTTTCGCGGCTTTTAAAATTTCAACCACGCGCTCTTTTCCCCCAATATTTCCCGGATTTATACGAATTTTATCAGCGCCAAATTTAATCGCCTCAAGCGCCAGGCGATAATCAAAATGAATATCCGCGACAAGAGGAATATGAATTTTGCGTTTAATCTGACTTAAAGCCTTAGCCGATTCAAAATCCGGCACGGCAACACGAATAATCTCGCACCCCTCGCGCTCCAATTTCAAAATTTGCGCAACGGTTTTTTCGCCATCATGCGTCCGAGTGGAACACATTGATTGAATCGCAATTGAATTTCCTCCGCCTATTTTCAGACTTCCAACCTTGCAAATTCGCGTTTTTTTATGGTCAAAAATGCCTTGCATAACGCAAAAAGTATAACATATCTTGATTTTCGCGCCCTTTTCCAATATATTGTCGTTACTTAAAGAATTTAACCACTTTAAATATCCCAAAATTTTTCCGTGTCAACGAAAGGATACGTATTCCTACGGTCCGCCTGATAGATGAAAACGACGGACAAGTCGGCATTGTAGCCATTGAAAAAGCGCTCGCTATGGCGAAGGAGGCGGGACTTGATCTCGTGGAAGTTGCTCCAACTGCGCGACCTCCGGTCTGCAAAATAATTGATTTCGGGAAATTCCTTTATAAGCAAAAAAAACAGGAGCAGAAGCAAAGATCTGCGAGCAAACAGCAGGAAGTGAAAGCGGTTCGTCTAAGCATGAGGATCGGTTTGCATGACATGGAGGTAAAGGCGGCAAAAGCAAAAGAATTTCTTGCGGACAGGAATATGGTGAAAGTTGCGATGATTATGAGAGGACGCGAAATGGCTTATATGAATCTTGCCCGCGAAAAGATGAATGAATTTGCGGCTATGCTGGCCGAAAAAGGCGACATAAAGGAATCGCCGAAAAAACAAGGCAACAATCTAATAATGATGATAAATCCTAAATAACAACCACTTATATGAAGTTAAAATCACACAGCGGTACAAAAAAACGGATAAAAGTCACAAAGAACGGCAAAATTTTATACAGAAAACCGTGCCAACAGCATTTGCTTATAAATAAAAGCAAACGCCAAAAAGCTATGGGTGGATGCGGAATTGCGATAAATGCTTCCGACGTTAAACAAATCAAACATCTTCTTCCTCAATCTTTCTAACAACTTGTTTTTATGAGAGTCAAAAGCGGAGTAACAACAAAAAAACGGCACAAAAAAATTCTTAAACTTGCGAAAGGATATCGCGATAAAAGGCATAATGTGTGGAGCCTCGCAAAACGCGCCGTCATGATTGCCGGCAAAAATGCATACATAGGTCGCAAACTGAAAAAACGCGACTACAGAAGTTTATGGATTCAGCGCTTAAATGCGGCCTTGAAACAGCACGGAGTTTCGTACAACAAATTCATCTACAAACTGACGCGCAAGCGAGTCGGACTAAACAGAAAAATGCTGTCGGAACTTGCAATCAATGAGCCGAAGACGTTTGAAGAGGTGTTGAAATTTGTGAATGGTTAATACTTCTCAAGCGTAACCCCCTCCATCTTAATCTCTGCCAACGGTCTATCGCTTCCATCCCTTGGCGTGCGGGCGATTTTTTCAACAACGTCTATCCCTTCAAATACTTGTCCGAAAACGGTGTATTGACCGTTAAGCGAAGGGGCGCCGTCTTTATTTTGCACGATGTAAAACTGGCTTGAAGCGCTATCTAAATCGCTTCCTCGCGCCATGGCAACAGCGCCGTTAATATGGCTAAGCTCTTTTGAAATTTCCGCTTTAAGGGTGGTATTCTGTCCTTTATAAGTCTCGCCTCCCATTCCGGTTCCTGTCGGATCGCCTCCTTGAATTACAAAACCCGGGATAATGCGATGGAAAATTACCCCGTCATAATACTTTTTCTTCGCCAATTCAGTAAAATTCTTCACGGTTTCCGGAGCGTATTGCGGGAAAAATTTAAATTTAATTGTGCCTTCGCTCGTTTTAATTATCGCGATTTGCTCACCCTTATTCGGCAAAGCCGTTTGGTTAAATTTCATACCGCATGCATTAAGAAATAAAAGAGATACGAGAATAAAAATTAAAGTTTTTTTCATATGGCAACAATATAACAGAATCCTTAATAATGTTACAATACAGGCGAAATGCGCTTTTTTAATACCTTTAAAAATACAGGAAAGTTTTGCGTCTTGAAATTTTTGGAGCCGCTTGTGAGATTCAAATTAAAACGAACGCGACCGAAAATAATCGGCGTCACAGGCTCATTTGGAAAAACCAGTACAAAAGAAGCCATTTACGAGGTTTTAAAAACGCGATGGAACGTTTATAGAAGTCCAAAAAGCCTTAATACGGAAACCGGTCTTCTTCTCTCCATTTTGGAACAACCGTCCGGTTTTTCGTCTCCTCTAAAATGGATAAAAATCTTAGCGGGAGCTTTTTTAAATGCGCTTTTGGGAAAGGCATATGACTTTTTAGTTCTGGAATACGGCGCGGATAAACCCGGAGATATTCAATATTTAATTTCCGTTGTTAAGCCGGATATCTCTATTTTGACGCATATTTCTTCCGTGCACCAAGCGGAAGGACAATTTAAAAATGAAGAAGAAGTTTTTAAAGAGAAGAAGCATTTAGCCCTTGGCTTAAACGAAAAAGGCATTGCGATTTTAAACGCCGGCGATAAATTTTTAAAACAATTGGACGGGAAATTAAAATCAAAAATATTTTGGTTCAATTCCGCGCATGGAATTCATGCGGATAATTTAAAAGACTCAACGACCGGATTTTCGGCGACTATACATATGGGTAGTCAAAACGAACCTGCCGAATTCAAAGTCCCGGGGACATATCATATTGATATTTTTCTGCCGGCTTTATTGTGCGGAATCTTAAACGGAATTTCCTTAAAAGAGGGGATAAAAGCGCTTAAATCCTTCCAATTACCTCCCGGAAGAATGTCTATAATCCCCGGGCAACATGGTTCAATAATTCTGGACGGTTCTTATAACGCTTCTCCGGAAACCGTAAAACAAGCCTTAAATTTACTCAAAAATTTTCCGGGGAAAAGAAAAATTGCCGTTATTGGAAATATGAATGAACTGGGAAAACAAACAGAAGCCGCCCACCGTAGAATCGCACAACAGATTGGAGATTGGCTTGATGAACTGATCGCAGTCGGGGAATTGGCTCATATTACGGCCGATGAATGCTTGAAAAAAGGCTTCCCAAGGTCTAAAATTAAAATCCTGCTTACGCCTAAAGAGGTAGGGGAGTATCTAAATTCAAAAAATCTAACAAAAGGCGACGTAATTTTATTTAAAGGCTCTCAAAACCGCGTACGTCTGGAACGCGCTATCAAAATGATAATGGCGGATCCGGAGCAGGCGGAAAAGCTTCTCTGCAGGCAAGAATCGGAATGGCAAAAAATCCACTAGCCACCTAATCACCCAATCACTTTGTTCTATAACTGGAACGTTATCGGCCACGAAAAAAATCTACTGCTTTTGGAGTCGGATATTAAAAGCGGAAATATCCACCATGCATATCTTTTCGCCGGTCCTTCCAAGATTGGAAAATTCAGAATAGCGCGTTCAATGGCGGGAATTCTGCAATGTCCGAATAACTTTTGCCATACATGCCCGACGTGCGTACAAATAGAGCGTCATTACCACATTGACACCATTGAATTAAAAGATGACGGTGAATCCATAAAAATAGATGCTGTGCGCGAGATTATAGAAAGGCTGAACATGACGGGGCAGGGAACTTATAAAGTTCTTCTTCTTCAAAATATAGGACGCATGACTGACGAGGCTAACAGCTGTTTTTTAAAAACACTGGAAGAACCGCCGCCGAAAACAATATTTATTTTTACAGCCGGACAAATCCAAGATGTTATGCCGACGATCGCTTCGCGCATGCGCATAATTAATTTCAAAAAGCTTCCGGACGACATTTTAAAAGATGCCTTAAAAAAACGATATCCCGATACCGAAGATGAAGTTCTAGATCAGGTTTTACTGCTTTCTCTGGGCCGAAGCGGCACCGCGATACAACTGCTTTCAAAGCCGGAAACTTTTCAAGAATTGCGGGGAATTTACAGGAATATACAATTTCTGGATGAAAAAGCGTCCGTTTCGGCGCGTCTTACAAGTATGCAGGAATTAAGCAAAACTCCGGAAAAAATCAATACGTTTCTTTCTTTATTGGTTTATTTTTTCAGACAAAAAATGCTAAAAACAAATTCTTTTGAGGAGAAAATGCGCGCGGCAAATATAATCAAAGAAACTCAACGCGCAATGAATTTAATGGAGCGGAACGTAAATCCGCGCCTGCTTCTTGAAAATATTATGCTAAAAATATGACCTATTTGATTACAGCTGTAATTTCGGCTTTATGTTTGGCGCTTCTGTTTCAAAAACGACAGAAAAAATTAAATTTGGCTTCCAAAATATGGAGCGAAATACAAAGACCCGAGGACGAAACTGAACCAATCACACAAGAAGATATATCGCGCCATGCCGGTAAAGAAGAGAAAGGAGCTTTGGATTTTTCCGCAATAAACCGCGCTTACCGCATAGCTGATATGAATTTCACGCGCGGAAATCTGGAAGAAGCGGAAAAGTGGTTTATAAAAGTGCTGGCTTTAAATGATCAGCATACGGAAACGCTGAATCTTCTCGGCGTAATTTATATTCATCAAAATAGTCTTCACAAAGCAAAGTTAATTTATCGGAAACTGCTTTCCTTAACGCAAAAAGAACCGGCTTATTATTGTAATTATGGAAAATGTTTATATGGTCTCGGTAGATTGGACGAAGCTCTGGAAGCTTACGAAAATGCCATTAAACTGGATGCCCTGAAACCTTCCCGATTTATAAGCGCCGGACAAATTTATTATGAAAAAGGGGAGTTTGAAAAAGCTCTTTCGTGTTTCGCAAAAGCGCTTGATTTGGATTTGCAAAATGTAGATTACCTTAGGCTTGTATCCGAACTCGCGGAAATTACCGGCGATAACGATCGTTTGCACAAAAGTTTGAAAAAAATTATGGAACTGGATCCGTATAATGAAAAAGCGAAAGAAAAGCTGAAGCAAATTGAACAATAAATGAGGCAGGTGAGTCGGGAATGCAGACTTTTACTCCCCCTCCATAAGGAGAGAGGTTGGTAGTCCAAGAGCTAGTCTCCATAGCGGTTGTATTTCTATATGTTCGGAATCGTCAGCACCCCTGTTGTCTTGAATAAGCCCACCTTCGTCTGTATCCCAGCAGAGGAGTATTCTGTTGGTTGCTTTCGGCAATAATTCAGCAACCGTTGTGCGAAATTTTTCAATATCACTTCTGGTAACTCTCCTTTTTACCTCAACAGCGATGAGACGTAATCCCACCTTCACAACAAAATCAATTTCTTTAATTTCGCGCCCGGTTTTTTTACGGAAAAAATAAATTTCAGCTTCTTCTATTCTAGAAAAAATATTCACCGCCATCGTTTCAATGGCTATGCCGTTTGGCACTGATTGATCTTGGCGGATTTTCTTTGGTATAAGGCCGTGATCTATAGGATAGATTTTTACATGCCGCTGTCGCAATAGAGCTGTGTTTCCAGAATATTTAGAAATCACTCTTATGTATCCTGCGTGCATGAACAGGTCTAACATCACATCAAGAGTACTTCTTGGTATTCCAAGTTCCTGACTTGCGGTGGTAATGTTCAGTTCTCCGCCGGGATGAAAATAACAATATTTTAAGAATCGAGCTGCCTCGGTTGATTGGGAAATACCTTTAATTCCAAGAATATCATCTTGCGCAACGCGCCTTACATAGAAATCGAATAATTCTGACGCAGCCTGTTGAGGGGTATCACTCCAAAATTCAGGGAATCCACCTTTAGACAGCCATTTATTTTGCAATTCTAATGCCTTTTTCCACATCGCGTCCTTCGTTGTTTCAACATGGACAGTGGTTCCGAAACTTCCACTCGCAGTTCTTAACCATAATTTACGCCATCTTTCGGTTTTCTCTACAAGATGAATATCCTTTGGATATTGCATCAGCCAGAAATCGACGAGCGAAAAAGGAGGTATAAAAATCCTCCTAGTTACTCCATGCAACGTTTGCAGTGACTTTCCAAGAAGATCAAAAGATGAAGATCCCGTCATGACAATGAGCAGTGGAGCCTGAAACGTAGCTTCTAGAATCGTCTTCATCCTTCCATCCCAGTCTTTGACGTTTTGTATTTCATCGAGAAGAAGAAGGCGAGGTTTTTTTTGATCGTATTCCTTATTTCCCCATCTTGATACAATTTCCGACAACGCATTGGGGTTGTGTTGCAGTTCGGGATCGGCTCTTTCGAAAGAATAATATAAAATATTTGAAGCGGGAATTTCCTTGAGAAATGAGCGAACCACTTGATACATAAGTGTGGTTTTTCCAACACGCCTGGGGCCGATAAGAATTGGTGCACGAGGTTTTTTAATATTTTTTAAATCCAAAAGACGCATAATATCCGGAAGCTCACGGCGTTCATAGCGTTCCGTATCCCAATTCGCGTTTTCCCACCAGGGATTAAGAGGACCAAATAGATAATCCATATTTAGAGATTAGTTATTCTATGACTCTAGAATAACACATTAACTCATAAAAGTGCAACTGAATGTACGTCTGTAAGCAAAATTGGCAAACCTTTTTAGTTTTACAACATCAATCCTTTATTGTCACTCGCTTAGCTCGTGTGTATTACTCAAACGGATTCACCGTCTCTTTAAGCCCTTGATTTTCGCCTTCCGCCGTTATCTTCCCTCCGACAAGGAATTTCGCCGGAATCGCTTTATAGCGCGTAAATATTTTCTCTTCCTTCGTTTCTCCGTTTCTTGTAATGCGCCTGAACCACAAAGCATCAAAACCACCATGCGGTTTTTCAACCTGTTTCTTCTCGCCTTCCGCGAGTGTTGAATCGGAAACAAAAACCGGATCTGCCGGCGCCGCAGTTTTATTGGAAATATACGGTCCGTCCATTTCAACAATTCTCTCATCTTTCGTACCGTAAAATTTAAAATATAGAGACGCGCCATCCACATATGAATGCACAAGAATATGTCCGGGCGTGTCATTTAAAAATCTTAAATCTTTGCTCGGCGGATAAATGGTCGCATCCAATCCATGTCCAAGAACTTGCGCATAATAACTTACTGCATAAGTATGCGGCGAGCGCTCAACAATCGGCAAACCGGCGAATACGGCGGCTCTGTACATTGTGGAAGAAACTTGGCAAAGACCGCCTCCGAATTCGGGAATCGTGCCTTCCGGTTTTATTACCAATTCTTTTTTATAGCCCGTGGAACCATCAACCAAGCCGAGCTGATCATTAAATGAAAAAGTATCACCCGGTGCGATTAAAACGCCGTCAAATTTAGCGGTGCCGACCCCTATATTGTGAATCCTGTTCGCAGGAGATCCGACAAAGCGCGTAAAGCCGACCGATATAGGCTCGCGCACGCCCATTGTTTGCAAATCATCCGGAATTTCCAGTTTAGGCAAAACAACAATGAGAGGTATTTCTATTTCCGCTTTTTGGTTCGCGAGCGCGTTATTTATAATAGAAAGCAACCTCTCGCGATCAATCGCGCGGCCGGCAACGTCATGTCCTTCAAATTGAATTTTCCCCTCCGCATCGCGAAAAATGCGCATATTTTCCGGCTTTTCTTCCAAGGTTTGCATTTTGCTATCGTCTATAAAATCAGCGAAATCAACGGGATTAAAGGTTAAAGAAAAAGGCGATTCGCCCTCCGCAACTTGGTAAGGTTTTTTATCAAAATTAATCCAGTCCGGATGACGTTCAAAATTTATTTCCCATTTTTGTTTTTCAAAAACAAGCGATATTTTTTTAGGGAATTTACTTAAAATTTCATTTTTATTTTGTTCCAAATCCAAAGTTAAAACGGTCGGCTGTGATTCTTGAAATTCAATAAATAGCGGAGAGTTTTGTAGAAACGCTATATTTGTCTTCAGCTGATTAACCAGCGAATCAAGTTTCGGCGCTACGCCCGTTCTTTCCGGTTCCACCGCCATTTTGCCGTTCTTTAAAACGAATTTTGCATTTTGAGCACGCGGAATCTCGGGGAATTTTTCCTCTATAACCCGCGCCAGTTCCGCGCTGGAAATTAAAGCTTTCGGTTCTATTCTGACCCCAAAAAAACTTAAATAGATTACTTCAGCATTGGACAAATCTCCGGCAAACGGCAAATCGTCCATCAGTTTCAGTTCGTTAATTGAAATATCAATATCTTTTAAGATAATAGAAGAAACTTTTCCTCGGGCAGCAATTTGGTTGGAATCCGACAAAAATTTCTCTATTCTCCCTTTTAAAAACGCTCCGGCAGAACTTCTGGACATGCCCGATAAAGACACGTCAGCCATAACGATGCGCGGGATTATCAAATCATTGCGTTTAAACTTATCCAGCACAACAAACGCACCGGCCAACAAAATAATTACCGCCGAAATGAACAGAAAACGCAAAAAAGACAACATAAGCTGTTTTATTAATGGACATCTTCATCCTCCATTGTCGCTTTCGGCATTTTTTGATTTTTCACGCTTTTCTTAAAAAGCCATCGCAAAAATCCTTTCCCTTTTTTAAGCTGATATTTGGCTCC
>JBBUCQ010000070.1:0-6261 GCA_038057715.1 Patescibacteria group bacterium
TTGGATCTGTTTTAAACGTAAGTAAGACAAATGAACAGGCGGTCAGGGTTTTAAACGGAAAAGTAACGGCTGTAATTAAAGTCAAAGATTTGCAGAGTGAAAATTCCTCGGAGATGCGCGCCGCCGATAGCGCTGAAATTGTTTTCGGGCAGGAATTGGTGCTTGGGGAACAGGGGATAGCGGATCTTGAAAACAGAAAAACTCTTGATTTTCTCGCGCTTCTTTCGGACGATTTTAGGGACACTGAATGGTATAAATGGAATAGGAAGGAAGATGCGGCTGGAGTTCCCGCCGTTACCGTGGCCGATGCTGTAGGCAATCAATCGCAGACGGCCTTGTCTGAAATTATTGAGTCAAAAGCTAATGAGGTTGTGATAGAAACTCCTCCGCAAGAAGTTTCTGCGGCGCCGGAAATGCCGATAATTTTAACGCCAAAAGCGGAAGAAAGAACGACTCGAAAAGGCGAAGTTTTAATTTCGGGGACGGTTGGTCTTGATGTACAAAAAGTGGAAGTAACAAGATATATTGGCGATAAAGCCGAGTCATATATTTTGCAAAAATATGTTCCTTTCTCGGGGAAGTGGTCATATCTTGCTGCGGCTTTTTATGGAAATTTTGTTGCCGGTGAAAATCGTTTTACTGTTGTAGCGATAGGAAAAGATGGTAAAAAAAGCTTTCCCGCTGAAATTATTATGATGTACGATAAACCGCTTGAGCCTGCGGATATGTCGGTGCCTGCCGTTGCAAGTTTTAATGGAGCGGCGACAACTGGTGCGAGTTTTGAAACCGATGAAGATTCAGTTTTAGTCGGCGGAAAAATAGGCAAGGGGATAGCAAAGGTTTTTGTTAATGATTTTGTTTTGACGAAATATGTGCCCTCTTCCGGCGCTTGGGGCTATTACGCGAAAACGCAATACGGGAATTTGCACGAAGGCGAAAATGAATATTCGGTTTATGGAGTTGATGCTGATGGAAACAAAACCCCCGTTGCGAAATTTACAATTGTGAAAAAAACGAAACCGGTCGCGGCGCCGGCGCCTGCACCTACTTCCTCTCCGGCTTTATGAGGGGGATATTTTTGGATTCTTGAGATGAAAAACCGTGTGGCATATCGTTTAAGCAACACGCCGTGAGCAGGTTGCTGTTTATTTTGAGTTTTATGCTGACCAACCTGCGAACGACGAGGCAAGGCGTGGCGGCATGATGAGATTACAGTTGGTGCCGCCGAAGCCGGTGTTGCGTAACGATATGCCACACGATTTTTCGTTCTTGTTATTCCAAATATTTCCTCCTATTCTCATTTTGCTCCTCATTCGTCGCCGCATAATGCACATTCCCTTCGCTGTCCGTTAAATAAAACCAATATTTTGATTCTTGCGGAAAAATCGCAGAGCGGATTGTCGCGATTCCCGGATTTCCAATCGGAGTCGGCGGCAAACCTTTATATTTATAAGTGTTATGCGGGTTGTCTTCTTTAAGCTCCTTGGCGCTTATTGCAGTTATATCTTTGCCGTAAAGCAACGTTGCATCAGCTTGAAGCGGCCAATTATTTTTAATGCGTTTCCACAGAATTCCGGCTACAATCGGCATATCTTTTTCGGTTTTTACTTCTTTTTCCAAAATGCTGGCAATCGTAATAATCTCTTTTAATTCGCGTTTTTGTTTTTTAATTTCTTGTAATAATTCCGGCATCAGTTTTTTAAAAAAATTATTCTGCATTTTTTTAATTAAATCCTCCGGTTTGAAATTTGAATTATAAACATTGTAGGTGTCAGGGAATAAAAAGCCTTCATATTGCAAAGCGGCGGTTGTGAATTCGCCGGCTATAATAAGCCCCATATCAGCCAGCCGCTCATCTATATCGCGAACTCCAAATCCTTCCGGAATTGTTATTGAAATTTCTGTTTTATCCGGATTTGTGATGATTTTAATAATTTCTTTGATTCCGGTGCCTTCCGGAATTCTATAACGACCCGGATAGATTTTTGCCTCCCCGTAGGCCAGTTTGGCGTAAATCAAAAAAACCTTGTCCGAACGTATTAAACCAGCGTTTTCAAGATTTTCAGCAACTTGGGTCCACGATTGTCCTTGTTTTATTTGGAATAAAACAGGATTTTTGTTGTCTGTGCTTACTCCAGAAAAAATCTGCCAATAAATGATTATTAGGGCAGTTATTAATATTGGTATGAATAATTTTGGTTTGTAGGTCAAATGTCAGTTGTCAAATGTTAATTGTTCTACTGCCCTATTCCCAACTGTCCCCATACTCCTTTCATCTTTGCCGCTCCTATTTCTTGCGCTTTTTTTAGGGCTTTGTTGAGTGCTTTTATCGCAGCCTCTTCCAGCCGTTTTTTCCCGAATTCATGGTTGCGTAATTCTCCCCATACGGTTTCATTTATATTAATGGACAAGACATCCTGTTCACCTGTAACAACAACAGTTATGCCATCAGCTTCAGCCTCAATATGAGTATTTTTAAGCTCTTTTTTAATCTGTTTGCTCTGTTTTTGGAGCGCGTACATGTCCCGCGCTTTCTGAAGAAATCCCATAGTGGATATAGGATATAGTGATAAATCTAAAATCCAAAATCCGAATAGCAAAAGCACTAGACAAGGAGGTTCATTTATAGTATAATTTACATGTAAGCATTTAAAACAAAAACCAAATTGGCATCAGTATTTCTTAAAAATTCCGGGGTAATCTTAATTGGTAACTTCCTGAAGGCTGGTCGATCTTCGGGCATTTTTTTACAAAATTATTATTTTAATTCTTAACTTTTTTAATTTATGGGAAAACACAAACACATCTCAACACATCATTTATATTTAGGCGCAGGAGGCGTAATTTCTGTTGTCGCGCTTGTTGTCGCTTTAACTTTTGGACTTTCCAGTGCGCAAACGTATACGCCGGAAATGTCAACAGCTTGTGCCACTGCTGGTGGTACATGGAATGCAACTGCAACACCGCCATGTCAGATGCCAGCAAATACATATACACCGCCTCCCGCAACTTGTATACCTCCGCCAAGTGGTTGTCCAGTAGGAGGTACGTGGAATCAAACAAATTGTACGTGTGAAGGGGGTACATATACGCCGCCACCGCCTATGACCGGTACCGGATGTACTTCAAGTCAATGGTGGGATTCAGCTTCCAGCACATGTAAAACAATTGATATGGGTGGACAGCCTGGAATGTATCCGGCACCAATAACAAATATGCCGGCTTGCGCTCCCGGAGTAATGCCGACTGCGGCAACTCCATGTATGATGCCGCCACCGCCGTCATGTCCGAGTGGTCAATGGTATGACTATTCAAAATCAGCTTGTACATCAGGCATGACAGGCACAATGCCTACACCGGTAAATAATGTGCAATGTACGCCGCCGATGCAGTCGTTCTCTGGTCCAAACGGTCAATCGGCTTGTTACGATCCGGCAACTTTGCCGACATGCAGTTCTACGGTAACTTCCACTTGCAAGCCGCAAGGATGGGTTGCCCCTACTACGCAACCTGTCATGAATCAGTATCCCGCGGCGCAGACTGGAGGCGATTGCTGGAATTCAACGAGCGCGAATTTTGCATCGCAAGAATGTACGCAAATGCGCGCGAAAGTGAACGATGCAAAGACAACAACCCCGCAACAGTGCGCTTACGGTTTTCACTCTACGCCAGACATGGGTTGCGTAAAAGACATGATTCCGGCAATGCCTACGACGGATTGGCAGCAATTTAAACCGGGAGAATGTTCGCAAGATATGCAATCATGTCCGGATCAATGGAATCCAAGCAATACGGTTTGTATGCCTAAGAAAATGTACTGGGATCCAAAAACCAATAAAAATATTCCCGAAGGAAGACCGGCAACATGTGAGGATTTTAAAGCTCCTACAACGGGTCAGGGAATGGGTATGGGTATGGGCGGATTTGGTCAGGGATCAATGCCGTTCGGCGGTTCATTTGGAGGCCAAGGCATGCAAGGTCAAGGAGGCATGCAAGGTAAAGGCCAGATGCAATGGTTTGACATGGGAACACAAGGTCCTGGTATGGGGAAAGATCAAGGTCAAATGAATCCTTGTGAATTTAATCCAAATGATCCTTTCTGTAAGGCGGGTTTTGATTTTGGCGCAATGCAGGATCAATACAAATTTGATGAATCTCAATTCCAGCCTCAACAAGAATATAAAATGAATGCAGGGGATATTAAGCGTGAGATAAAAAATATTAAAATGGATGTAAAAAATTGGACGAGGGATGTCAAACAGGTTCGTCAGCAACTCAAGGAAATAGGCAGAGAATCAAGCGGTTTTGCTTGTCCTGCGGCTATTGAAGTCAGCACGATTGCCCAGCAATATGAAGATGCCATAAATAAAGTTAATGCTTTGAATGAAAATTCTTCGCAGGAAGAAGTTCAGACAGCACGTGCGCTGGGTGATTTCATAAGAGGCAAGTGGCAAGATGGAGAACAAGTAACGGAAGGTCTTCAACAGAAACTTTATGGAGGTCCTATGGACGAAAATGGTGAACGAGTTCCGGGGAAAATGGAATCTCTTAATGTTTGCCGCGAATTAAGCAATGTTATTCGTGAAGCAACCAGTTTGGTAAAAGAAGTGAGCCGTGAATCCGCGAAAGCTAAAAAGAGCGGAGCTCCGAAAGAAGTATTAAGCGTTTTCGAAGAAGTTTTGGCCGAACTTCAAGCAATAGCCACAAATCCTATCGGAGTACTCAAGGAAAAAGGCGTTTCATTAGAGGAAATATCACAACCATGGCAACCTGATCCGGAAGTTTGTAGCTTCGGTGGAGGCTTTGGTCCTGTTGGTCCAATGCCGCCGATGGAAGGAGAAGGCGGTTCCGGTCAAATGAACTTTGGTGATATGGGAGGGTTTGAAAATGTTGATCCGCTCATGATGGAAAGGATGAAGGAAAAATTTATGGAAATGCAGAAGGGCGAAGGCAATTTCCAAGGATTTAATCCATTCGGCGCTTCAGTTTTAAGTGCGCAAGCATTCGGGGACGGTGATTTTGAAAAAGATGGATTCAGAGGTGGTCCTTCGGAATTCGGCCAGCAAGAACCTCCGGAAGAATGTATGCCTCCTGTTCAGCGTTATTTAAGCCCTCATAGGCTTATGCGCAAACTGGATGAAGCCAGAATGAATATGGGCAGACAGTTTGAGTCCACGAATATTTGCGGAATGTTGGACATGGCAAAAGATTTCTTGGCGAGCGGGGAAGATGAAGGGTTTGGTGGTCCTCCGCCGGAAGTTATTGAATTGGTGGAAAATGGCATATGGCAAGATGCTTGTGATTCGGGAGATACAGAAACTTTGGACAAGATCAAATCAAGATTAATGAGAATTGGTCCTCCGGGCGGCAAGGTCGGTCCTGGCGCAAAAAACAAGAGTAGATTCGGTGGAATGATAGATATTGATCAATTGGTTGAAGATAAATTAAATGAAAAACTTGGTCAATTATTTGGAGGGGAAGATGAGGAAGGCGGTAAGACAGATGCCCAAATGAAAGCTCTTTCAGCTCGTATAGCTGAATTGCAGTCCAAACTTGATGATGCGGCCAAGACAATATTTGCCTTGAACGAAAGATTATCAGACATGGCGGCCAAATTAGCTTCCGCCATAGATCTTAGTGAATCAGCATCACAAGCGGTTAACAGTATCGCTAAATTTACCGACGAAGCCGTTCAGCAATCGATTACAACCACTATAGATACATTGGCCACCAAAGCTGAAGAGGTGAAGAAAGTTTTGCCCGCTGAAGCGGATAAATTGGTTGATGCGACAATCAATAGTTTGGTTCAATCGCCTCCGAGTAGCTCTACGCTTGATGACATTTCGGATCGTTTCAATGCATTGGTTTCTTACGCTTCATCCGGCGCTAAATCAGCTGAAATAGTTGAGAAAGCTAAAGATGAGCTCGCAGAAGTGGCCGTATTAAATGGCGCTGATGTTGGCAACAAAGTTGCGGAAGGTATAGTCGCTTCCCGCGATACTTCCGATCTTTCACAATGGTATGCAGTGCCGGCCTTAAACGCTGTTAATGAAGGGTTTGCTTCTATAAGCAAGGAAAATCCTGACTTTAAACCTGCCGAATCTGAAACAAAATGCGCCGCTATAACACGCATTGCGCGTATAGCTGAAAAAGCTACAGGCGAAGAAATTGATATGTCGGATAAAACTCTTGATAAATCGGTTTCGGGCGCTCCGGATTGGTGCTTACCGTTCTTGTCTCAATTACAAGAACAAGGAGTGA
>JBBUCQ010000070.1:6361-9181 GCA_038057715.1 Patescibacteria group bacterium
GGCGCTCCGGATTGGTGCTTACCGTTCTTGTCTCAATTACAAGAACAAGGAGTGACGTTCGCAATGGATTTAAAAGATCCGAATGCTCCGATTGATCGCGGTGAAGTCGCAATGTTGATTCATCAAGCTATTGGTGATCAATTGCCTGATCCCGCTTCTTTCGCGGATTACATTACACCGGATATGAAGGGTATGCCTGTTGATATGCAAAATGCAATTGCCGAAATCAGGTTTAACGGCATTATGGATACCACAGATGGAACAAGTTTCAGCCCATTTGTTGATTTCAACAGAGCGCAGAATGCTTTAGTGTCTGTAAAGGCATATGAAGCGATTACCGCGACTGAAAGTAATCAAGAATAGAGCTGGAATATAGTTTAAGAGTTGAAGTCCTCCGTTGGTCAAAAACCGGCGGGGGATTTTTTTTCTTGCTTTTCCATTAAAACCCCCCTAAAATACCCTCCGTCTATGGATACTTTAGTATTGGAAGCACAGACCCGACAACTTACCGATAAAGCAAAGCATATTCGTTTAAAAGGGTTGGTACCGGCTGTATATTACGGTCGCGGACAAAAAAACCAGCATATCGCTTTAAATTATCAGCAATTTAGAAAAGTTTTTGCCAGTGCAGGCGAAAATACGATTATTGAGCTTTCCGTGGAGGGGAAAAAAATTCCGGTTCTTGTTTATAGTATTCAGACGGATCCGGTCTCCGATGCGATTTCACACGTTGATTTTATTCATGTTGATATGGAGAAAGAAGTGACGACTTCGGTTAAAGTCACTTTTGTCGGTGTTGCGCCGGCTGTTAAAAATCTGGGCGGTATTTTGGATGTTCATAAACATGAAATAAAAATTAAATGTTTGCCGAAAAATCTTATTCACGTCATTGAAGTTGATTTGTCGCCGATAGTTGATTTTCATACTTCTATTCACGTTAAAGATTTGGTGGTGCCGTCCACTATAAAGATTTTAGACAATCCTGAAGATACGGTTGTAACTGCAACGCATATAAAAATTGAAGAAGAAAAACCGGCTGTAGCGGCAGTACCGGCAGAAGGAGCAGCGGCGGCGGGAGCTGGAACGGCGACGCCTACGGCTGGGGCCCCGCTAAGCGGGGGAACAGCGCCGGCAGGGAAAGAAGGGAAGAAATAGGATATTGATTTCGGATTACGGTAGAGTGCTTTGTTCAACTTGCGTGGTATTATGTTTTCGGCATATCATAAAAATGATTATCAAGTTCTAAAAAAATTATGAACCAAGATTTGACCCAAATCGTCACATACTACGCGACAAAACCGCATAAAGAATTAAGCGAATTATTATTGAGTAAGTCAAAAGACAATTTGATTTCTATTCTTACCGATTTATTGACTGCTTATATTAACGACAAAAACTCATCGAGTTTGCGAGAATTCGTAACGGTTTCCATCGCAGGATATCAACATAACCCAAACAAATTAGGATACAATGGATACAAACAAAATTCTGCTATTGGCGGACAATCTATCTCTTGTGAAGCAAAACCGAAAAACATTCAGACGGAAGGATACGACCAAAAAAAATCAAAACCAAAATTAAACGGCGAAGGCGGTTTTAATGATTACACCATTGAACGGCTTAAAAAAGATATTAAAGAAAACCCGAATCTTCTTTCAAGCGGATTTATAGACGGAGAACTGCAGTATATTTTAGAATTTCCATTTAAAGTGGTTTATGAGCGACTGAAAAAACAACTACCCAAAAAGCGTGTAATCGGAACTTATACTAGAATGGCGTCCTTTAATTTCAGCCATTACTCTGATTATCCAAATATCAAAATTGTTTATTTGAATAAACAAGCTAGTGGGAAAAATCAGAAGTATTTCAACAAAAACTTTTATCAGTTTTTAATTAAACAACAGTGATGACATCATATATAAATGAAATTATTCAAGGCGATGCTTTGAAAGTTTTAAAAACTTTGAATGACGATTTTATTGATATCGGTATAACTTCCCCTCCATACAATAAACAAGAAAAGCATAAAGGTTGGTTGGTGAAAAATGTAAAATATGACACATATAAAGATATTAAGACAGAAGAAGAATATCAAGAAAATCAAATTGAAGTTCTCGATGAAATTTACAGAATAACGAAAGAGGGTGGTTCATTTTTTTATAATCATAAAACCAGATGGGAAAAAGGCGAAATGCATCATCCGATGCAGTGGCTTTTAAAAACAAAATGGGCAGTTAGGCAAGAAATTATTTGGGACAGAATGATAGCAGCTAACATCAGAGGTTGGAGATTTTGGCAAGTAGATGAAAGAATTTATTGGCTTTACAAGCCGATACAGAATAATAAAATAGGGAAAGAATTAGAATCAAAACACGCCTTATTAACATCCATTTGGCGTTTTCCGCCAGAAAGAAACAACCCACACCCTGCGCCATTTCCAATTATATTACCGACACGAATTATTGATTCTATGCTTAATGGAAATGACGGAATTGTATTAGACCCTTATTGCGGCAGTGGAACAACTTTAGTTGCCGCTAAATTGTTGAATAAAAAATTTATCGGTATTGATATCTCTAAGGAATATATTCAACAAGCTGAACAACGATTGCAAAATTCTTTTTCTGAAAAAAGAACAGTAGAAGAAGAACTGCAAAAGCATTTTGTACAAAAAACATTTAAAGAAAGAAAACAAAACGGAGAATTTACTGGACGGCACAGAAGTAACGGTAAAATTTTTGAAGATGAAATAAATTCTGATGAACAGTTGTTTTTAATTAATTAATTCCTCCAGCATCACCCTCATATTTGAATATTTTT
>JBBUCQ010000070.1:9281-16079 GCA_038057715.1 Patescibacteria group bacterium
TTTTTCTGCAAATGGGCGGTTAATATCAAACCATCGCCGTGGAGCGCGTCTGTAGGCAGATTGTTCGTCGGCCATTTAAATTCGCCCATCATATCATTGCGCAAGATGGCAAATTGATTCTCAAATCGTTCTATTTTTACAGGGAGTTCGTACATAGCCAGCATTTTATTCTAACACTGAATACATAGCAATTAAAGGAGCGATTATCAATGCGATTGTGTTGATAACTTTTATCAACGCGTTTAGCGCAGGTCCCGCAGTGTCTTTAAAAGGATCTCCGACAGTGTCGCCGACAACGGCCGCTTTGTGCGCGTCTCCTCCTTTCCCTCCGAAATGTCCGCTTTCAATATATTTTTTTGCGTTATCCCATGCGGCTCCGCCGGTGCACATTTGAAGAGCGAGTAAAAAGCCCGAGACAATCACTCCGGCGAGTAATCCGCCGAGAGCGCGAGGTCCCAAAATAAATCCCACCAATATAGGGGAAACGACCGCGAGCAATCCCGGGAAAATCATTTCTTTTAATGCCGCTTTTGTGACAATATCAACGCATTTTCCGTATTCGGGTTGCGCCGTGCCTTCCATTATTCCTTTTATTTCTTTAAATTGCCGTCTTACTTCATGCACAATTCCTTGTGCGGCGCGGCTGACCGAAGACATTGCGGCTGAAGAAAATAAAAATGGAAGAAGTCCGCCGATAAGTAAGCCTATAAGGACTAAGTGGTTGCTGATATCAAATTGCAAAGCTCCTCCGGTTTTTGCAAATTCTCCGGTAAAAGCTTGAAACAGAACAAGTGCCGCGAGTGCCGCTGAAGCTATCGCATATCCTTTCGTAACCGCTTTTGTGGTATTTCCCACAGCATCAAGGGCGTCTGTATGTTCGCGAACTTCTTTTGGAAGTCCCGCCATTTCCGCAATTCCGCCGGCATTATCCGTAATCGGACCGTAAGAATCAACCGCAATCACAATTCCCGTTGTAGAAAGCATTGCGATGGCGGCAACTGCGATTCCGTAAATTCCGTTGCCAAGAGTGGAAGTTTGGCCGAGATAATAAGAACCGATTATAGCTAAAACAATGACGACAACCGGCGCGAATGTGCTTTGTAAACCGATTGCAAGCCCCGTAATAATATTTGTTCCGCTTCCCGTTTGGCTGGCCTCGGCAATGCGTTGTACGGGTCCGTATTTTGTTGAAGTGTAATATTCGGTTATTAAAGTTATTAAAAGCGTTACTACTAAACCGATAACTGCGGCTAAGAAAATTCTAATGTCTTTTAATAAATAATCGGTGGCAAAATAAAATCCAACACCTGCCAGAACTCCCGTGACCAGCATGCCCCGATAAAGCGCTCCCATTATGTTTTGTTTTTTTCCGAGTTTTACGAAAAAACTGCCGATAATTGAAGCTACAATTGCGATGATGCCGAGTACAAGAGGGTATTCAATACTTGCTTGAGTGCCGATTACGCTTGCGGCAAGAATCATTCCGGCAATAAGCGTAACAGCATAAGTTTCAAAAAGATCAGCTCCCATTCCTGCGCAATCTCCGACGTTATCTCCAACATTATCAGCGATCACAGCCGGATTTCGCGGATCATCTTCCGGAATTCCTTTTTCAATTTTTCCAACAAGATCAGCGCCAACATCAGCCGCTTTTGTAAAAATTCCTCCGCCGATTCTTGCGAAAAGCGAAACGAGTGAGGCGCCAAATCCGAAGCCTATTAATAAATTTGGGACCTCGTTAATTGGAATTCCGCTGAATTTTTGGAATACGATGTAAAACGCGCTGACTCCGAGAAGAGCTAAACCGACAACGGAAAATCCCGTTACCGACCCTCCTTGGAAAGCTACTTTTAGCGCTTGTCCCAGGCTTTTATGTGCGGCCTGCGCAGTTCGTACATTCGCGCGAACTGAAATGGACATGCCGATATATCCCGCGAGTCCGGAGAAAAAAGCGCCGACTATAAATCCCGCGGCAAGCAAAAATCCGTTTTTTTCAAAAACAAAAGCCAGCACGAAAAATAAAATAATTGCGACAATTGCGATTGTTCCGGATTGCCTTTTAAGATATGCATTTGATCCTTCTTGTATAAAACCTGCGATTTTCTGCATTTTTTCAGAACCTTTGCTGTAGCGTAAAATTACGACCACGAGCAGAAGGGCATATAAAAGGGAGAGAGCGGAAGCTCCGAGGGCGATGTATGGAATTAACATAGGAGTAGGGTGGTTAGGGGAGTTAAATATGAAATTCAAATTTCAAAACTTGGATTTTAGGCTTTGGGCTTCATTTGACATTTGAGCTTTGACCTTTGGATTTCCATAGTATTCTATATTTCAGGTTAGAATTATTCAAAAGTAAGCTCTTGACAGAAAAACGGCGAATTTGATTGGGACAAAGGGCGGATGGCTTATATGAAGCATTAAACGGATATAATTTCATGTACGTACATGAAATTAGACAACACTCGTATAGGTTAGGCTCTACATTTTTGGTTATTTTTATGGTATAATTTAAAGAATATATGGCTGATCCAACGCAAAATGATGAAAATAAAAAGCCTGCGTCAGGGGGTGCGGCTAAACCCGTGTCTCCAAGGGAAGAAGTTTCTGCGGCTGATTTATTGAGCTTGTGGGGAGGGGGAGCGCCTTCTTCAAAACCTGTGCCAAAGCCGGAACCGAAATTGGAGGAACCCGAGCCTAAACCTAAACCGAGATCAAAGCCAAAACCAAAGTCGGAGCCGAAGTTGGAATTAAAATTGGAGGAGCCGGAACATAAATTGGAACCAAAGCCGGCGCCAAAACCTGAACCGCCGCCTGCGATATTATTTGGCAATAAACAACCTCAGACAGAATTACAGCCAAAAGTCCTTTCACCGGCGCAAGAGCCAGTGCCAACACCACTGGCACCAAAATCGATACCGCCATCACCGCCGCCTTTGTCGCCGGAGTCTGTACATGCGCCGAAAATTATTCAGCCTGAAACGGCATTTTGGGAAATTCCAAAGCAGTCTCCGCCGACGCCCACGCAAATTCAGCCTGCTGAAGTTGCGCTATCATTTGGTAATGAACAACCTCAAACAGCATTACAGCCAAAACCGAAAATAGTTTCTCCGCCAACACTGCCACCGGAGCCAAAACCAATGCCGCCGTCAGCGCCAAGGTCTGTACCGCCACCTCCGCCGGCACCGATGCCGGTTACGCCGAAAAAAGAGCCTGTCATTGAAGAGCAATTTAAGCCTAAACAGAAAGTGGAAATAGATTCCGATATTTTTGAGAAAAAAGAAGAAGAAGAAATGCCGCCGCCCGTTATAGAAAAAAAAGCTCCAAAGGAAATTTTTGAAGGAGAGATTGTCGCATCCAAGCCATTGCCGCCTTCGTCGCCGGAGCCTCCTTCACCGGAAGAACACCCTCAAAATTTAAACGAAGAAAGCGATTTGGGAAGTCAGGTGGATGAATTTTTGGAAGAGCTGAATCTTTCACGCAAACATATTTTTTACGGGGCAGGATGTTTGGTTTTAATAATTATTTTAATTTTCGGAGGAATCTGGGGTTATAAAATTTATAAAAATCGTACTCCGTCGGAGCCGAAACCGGAACAGCAACAACAACAGCCGCAGACACAACCCCAAATTAATGTGCCTGATACTTCAACCGGCGTTGCCGCAACACAAGAACTCGGAAAACTTCTGGATATGAATCTTGTTGGTTCTACCGGCGTTAATGCCACTTCTGCAGTCGGTGTTGAATTAACCGGAGCCAGCGGAATTAGCAATTATATTATGACTTTTAAAAGGCTTCAAAATGCTTATGAAACGGATATTAATGAATTGTTGAATCAAGCGACCGATAGGCGCGGCAGATTAAATGGTCATTTGGCCTTGCTCGGAAAATTTTACGTTGATGGTACTTTGATCAGTTTTCAAATTCAGCAAGAAACGGATCAAATAAAAGTTCAGTACGAAGAAAAGAAAAAAGTTCAGCAGACGCATGATTCAAATTTCTTTGATCAAATTAAATCATTAAATCCGCAGACCGCGGAAAATCTTTTGGCTGATTTTATAAATGTCAGTAAGGAAATTGTCGTTTTGCGAGCGCGTTTTAAAGCTCTGCAGAAGGTTAGGTCATATTACGAATTCGCTTTACCGAAATTAAATGCGCGCAGGAAAGATATAGAACTTAATGCTGAAGCTCTTATTCTCGGATTAAAAGTTTACGATGTAAAAGGATCGGATTTGAAATTAATTATTCCGATTGGAAGCTCCGCCGGCGCGACCCAAAATGAAAGTCTGGAAAGCTCGTCCGGATCCAGTTTATTTATAAATCCCGCGAGTGTGAGTACGGGGCATGATTATATACAGAGTCCTGGAGGAGGATTTTAAATTGGACTTTTCCCTCCGTTTCATCATATAATGATGCTCTATTTCACTATGCCGACGATTCAAGAAATTATAGAGAAAACAAAAGCATATCTGCCTTCGGCCGACGCCGAACGCTTAAAACGTGCATACGATTTTGCCAATGAGGCGCATGGCTCGCAGAAGCGTTTTTCAGGCGAACCGTACATTATGCATCCTCTTAGCGTAGCTGATATTTTACTGGATTTTCATCCGAGTGAAAATATGATAATTGCGGCGCTTCTGCATGACGTTGCGGAAGATACGAGCCGTACTCTCGAAGATATAGAAATCAATTTTGGAGCAGAAGTGAAAGAACTTTGTTCCGGTCTTATTAAGTTGAGCAAAGTCAGATCCAACTTGGATTTTAACGATTTTCAAGCGGAAAACTTGCGCAAATTATTTTTGGCAATGGCTAAAGATTACAGAATAGTGCTTTTAAAATTATGCGATCGTTTTCACAACATGCAGACAATGGATTTTGTCAGGCCTGAAAAATGTATTCGCATATCGCAGGAAACTCTTAATATTTATGCTCCGATCGCGGCAAGGCTCGGTATTTACCACCTAAAAAGCAGTTTGGAAGATTTATGTTTTAAGTATCTCCATTCCGTCGATCATGAAAGCATCAATGAGCAATTATTAAAAACCGGCAAATCGCGTGATAAATATTTGGAATTTGCGAAAAAAAATATTATGGAAATTCTTGCTCAAGAGGGGATTCAAGCGGAAGTGGAAGGTCGTGTTAAAAGCGCTTATTCCATTTACCGTAAGCTTAAAAAGAAAAATAAAAATTCCATAGATGACATATTTGACGTTTTTGCAATCAGAATTATTTTGCCCGATATTTATAAATACGGGAAAGAATATACCGGTCACTTGTACACCGCTCTTGGAACTTTGCATAAAAATTTCACTCCTCTGGCAAATCGTTTTAAGGATTACATCGCGGTGCCGAAAGTAAACGGATATAGAAGCTTGCATACCACATTAATGGGACTTGGACCGGCCACTTACAGACAGCCCACCGAAGTTCAAATAAGAACTTTTTCCATGCATCAGACCGCTGAATTCGGTATTGCCGCGCATTGGCTTTATAAAGAAGGAAAAGAAGTACCGGCGAATTTAAACGATCTTAATATATTTAATTTGTCGGATGTATCGGAGAAGCACGCGGACGATTTTTTATTGCAACAACAACAGAGCTGGCTTTCGGGATTGAAAGATATCGGCAGTGAAGAAGTAAATAATCAAGAGCTTATGGAGGGTCTTCGCGTGGATGTTTTCCAAGATCGTATTTTCGTATTAACTCCGCGCGGGGATGTTAAAGATTTACCTGCAGGCGCGACGCCGGTTGATTTTGCATATTCGGTACATACGGAAATAGGCAACCAATGCGTGGGAGCGAAATTAAACGGCAATGCCGTTTCTCTTGATTATGAAATTAAAAACGGCGATGTTATTGAAATAGTTACCCGCAGAAATGCGCGTCCCAGCCAAAACTGGCTTTCGTTCGTAAAAACAAATCATGCCAGAAACCGCATACGCGCGTGGTTCCATGATCTTGACGGAGAAAAACATTTGCGGGAAGGAAAAACTCTTTTGAATGAAAAACTTGGACAGCTCGGTAAGCCTTCTCTGGATGTGAAACTTTCGGTTTTAGCCCATTATGACGGGGAGAAATTGCCGTTTAAAGAAAGGCAAAATTTGCTTATTGAAATAGGGAAAGGCGTTGTTTTTGCTTCTTCCGTGATTAAGAGAATTTTTACGCTTGATGAACTTTTAATGAGCCGTTCGCGACCGGTTGAATATTTACAACCTTCAAATGACGGCAGTATGGGGCAATTATCTTCAAAGCTTTTTATAGGAGGGCAGAAAAATATGCCTCATCATTTTGTTAAATGTTGTTCTGCCGATTATAAAGATGAGCTTGTTGGTTATGTAACTCGCGGCAGAGGAGTTTCTGTGCATCGTAAAAATTGTAAAGCTGTAAAAAATACCGAACCGAGCAGGCTTGTAGCGGTTGCGCAAGAAATTAAAACGTCGCGTTACCATGTATATATAGTGGTTGAAGTGGGAGATAGAGTTGGTTTGATACGCGATATCACAAAAATAATAGCCGATAATTCGGTTAATATAATTGATTTTTTTCAGAAGTACGGGGAAAAGCCTTTTGATACTCTTGGTTTTCTTTTGGAAATAGAAAATTTCGATCAGTTGGACAAGGTTTTATTCAAAATTGAAAGTGTTCCGAGCGTTCTGCGCGCGTTTAAAGTAAGTTGAGGATCTATATCGGAAATGGTTTGCCACATAATTTGCCGTAATTTATTTTGCGGGAGTTTATTCGGCAGATGCCCGAGAAGCCGGAGTGTTTTCAAAAAATAAGTTAAAAGAATTTTTTGCGGAG
>JBBUCQ010000070.1:16179-17378 GCA_038057715.1 Patescibacteria group bacterium
TTTTGTTCCAGCTCCATATTTACAAGATTCAGAAGATCCAGATGGAAAGAACGGCGGCTTTTTATATAGCGCACTCCTTTTGCCAAGACCAGCATTCTTCCGTATTCGTAAGAGAAAACCTCTATCATTCGGTCAAATTCGCCTCGCGGGCGTTGGCTTAATATGATGCCTGTTATCTTTTTAAGAATCATTTTAGATAAGCAATTTTTTGCGTATGTGAAAAACGGTCGTTGCGTAACTTGCCAAAACTCCTATCGTGACGCTCGCTAAAGCTTCAATAAGCAATAAATTGAGATACAATTTCGTTTCCATCGTTTCAAAAGGCAGAATAGCCAGAATTGCGGCATTAATCAGCCCTGCGAACAGACTTATTAGAAAACCTTCAGCCACAAAAGGAACTATGATTTTTGAATAATTAGCTCCCATCAATTTCATAATCGTTATTTCGCGATGGCGCGTTGCGATTGCAAGATGTATGGAGCTTATAATCATAAAAGTCGCGCCGATAACGAAAAGTATTATAAAAAACACAATGGTCTTGAGGGTGGAATTTTTAATATTTTGTATGAAATTAATCATTTGATCCGAAACATTTTTTGTTTTGTCCGTGGATCCGAGAGACTCTTTTAAAAGATTTTTCGCGTTTTCGTTCAGGAAAATTTTAATATTACCAGTGTCCTCAAGCTGGCGCGGAGTTATCGTAAGCGTTGCAGGCAGAGAAAATTTATATTTTTCAAGCAGAGCCGTATCAAGCGAAAAAGTTTTGCTTATAAGTTTCCATGCTTGTTCTTTTGATGTGTAAGAAACGGGCTTTACGACGTCTTCGCGCTGTTCAAGCTCCGTAATTACGTTTCCAACTTCAAAAGGATCGGCGTCGTCTTTCAGATAAACCGTGATTGAATATTTTTGTTGGAGATTTTTGAGCATTTCCTGCGCTTGCGTATAAACAAAAAACGAACTGTGGAACATTGTTAGAGTGATAGCCATAACAATTATTGTCGGCAGAGTCGTTGTCCAGTTTCGCGTGATATTGCCTAATGTTTGATTGAGATTTAAGAGCATGGGGCGGTGGCGGCGGCAGAGCGCATTAAAGAAGTTTTATAAACATTGGGTTTATAAGGATTCATGCGTACAATCTTGGCATCTATGGAATTATCTATCAGAAATTTGCGCAGACCGAAAGTGAATACGAATTGATC
>JBBUCQ010000071.1:0-1284 GCA_038057715.1 Patescibacteria group bacterium
AGTAAATTTAAGGAGATTTTAAAACATGTTTCTCCGCGGCATTTGGTGTTGCATAATGCTACAGGCAAAGCTCTTGATGTTGCGCAGAATTATAAAAATGTCTCCCAAAATGCGATTATTATAGGCGTTGATACAGTCGGCGTTTTAAACGGCAAGATTTTGGGAAAGCCGAAAGATCGCGCGCATGCGAAACGTATGATTAAAATGTTGGCGGGGACAACTCACGAAGTTATTTCCGGCTTATGTGTTATTGATGTAAAAAAAGGGAAGAAAATTTGCTCGGCTGAAACTACAAAAATAACTTTCAGAAAAGTGTCGGAGGCGGAACTTGAAAAATATTTGGATTCAAATCATTGGAAAGGGAAAGCAGGATCGTATGCGATTCAGGGAAGGGCAAAGGGTTTTGTGAGCCGGATTGATGGTGATATTACAAATGTGATTGGAATACCTATTGAGAGGTTGAAAAAGATGTTGAGGAAAATTCAAAAATTGTCATTGCGTTAGAAGTGACACCGTTTTTTCTTTTTGCATTTTTCATTCTTTTTAATATATACTTTTTATATGGCAGGTTTTGGAAAATTCGGTTGGTTTTTAGGTCTTATTTCCGGAGCTCTTTTCGGGGTTCTTTTTGCGCCGAATAAAGGCAAAGAATTGAGGGGAAAAATGAAAGCTGATAGAAAACTTGGAGGACTTGGGCTGGCGCCTTTACAGGATGATTTAAAAGATATCGGACAGGAAATTGCCGGAATTGCCAAAGATTTTTATGAGTCGGAAACCGTTCAGGATGTTGTTGAAAAAGGCAGGAAAAAATTAAAAGAACTTTCGCATGATGCGGTTGGGGAAGTCGCCGATTTCCATTACAGTAAAATTAAACCTCTGCAGAACGAGATAAAACACAGGGTGCATTTTGCGAAAGGCGAAATTGAACACGGTAAACAACAGGCGAAGGAATTGAAGCGTCATGTTAAGGCGAGCGTAAAAATAGGGAAGAGGGCGGTGAAAGAAATAAAAAGCGAATTTAAAAAGAAATAAAAAAAGCCCCGAGGAATTTTGCTCGAGGCTTTTAAAGTTTTGCCTGCCCCGCTTTGGCGGGGGTTTTTATTTTTTATTTTTTATTTTTTCTGCGTTTTCTTAGCAAGTAATAAAGGCTGTTTGCGCCTGCGATGAATACCGGATAAAGCAGTACGCCGGGTCCGGTTTTGCCTTGAATTGTTGCGCCGCCGGTACCGGTTGCTTTTTTTGGCGCTGGAGATGGCGCGTCACCCCACATTTCCGGAGTTTCAA
>JBBUCQ010000072.1:0-2490 GCA_038057715.1 Patescibacteria group bacterium
ACGATATCAATTAAATCGCGTACCAAATTGGCACGCATAATCATCCGACCTATCCTACCAAACCCGTTTATTGCTACGCGCGGCTTCATATAATGAGAAGTTAAGGATTAAAAGCGCAAATTGAGAAAATTGCGTTTGCATTATATCAAGCAGGCTTGATATGCGAAATCCCTAATTTTTCTCTGCGAAGCTTAGAGAAGCATGTCAATAAAGTAGCTACTCGCGTACTGTGCGATATTGATTATCTAAACCGGTCGGCGAGCCAATAACAGTATATACCGTCCCTCCTGCAACTTATAATAATCGAGGAGTATTTCGTAAATAATCAGATACTTTTGGCCATTGTTCTAATGGAGTCAGCATTAACATTTCGTGTGCATCGACAGGGAGGGAGTGTTGAGGGTCTGTTAATACATCTTCCAGAATTGTCTCATATTGCGCTTTATATTCTTGTTCTAGAGGTTGTAATTCTTTATATGCGTCCGGTTTTTCTCTTTCTAATCTTCTAAAGGCATCATTAATAGTGGCTGTATACATGCCACCCCAAGCCAGTACGTTGTCTCTTAATTCATATGGATTATCCCTATACGATGGATCTGTTAAATAAGCGGTAATTTCATCTCTCGTCCAACTTAATTGTTGTTTAAATTTTGTAGCTAAATATTTTCTATAATCACCTTGTTTGAAATAATCGTTTGATTGCTGTCCTAGTTGATGAGTTTCATCTCTGTACTGCATTATTTTATTTATATAATGGGTTTCTTCATGCCTTATTATTTCTTGATATAACTCTGCGTTTTCAGCGACACTTTTACGTATGACTGAAAAATTACCCATCATCTGATCTAAATTCGCACCGCCAGACAAATTCATTATTTGATTTTGCCTCTCCGGAGTTAATGCATCCCACGGTGCGATTTCTCCCTCTACAAGTCTTGCATAATCACGATTGTCCAGAACTATTATTATATGTGATGGAACTTTTCCATCTCCGATTCGAATTTCTGCGTCAAAATCTAATTTAACCGATGTGTCTTTTGTATTAAATTGTTGCCTGAAAATATCATTTGCTATACTATTTTCCTCTTGCGGATCAGCAGCTATTGCACTACGAATATCAATAGCCTGCGCAATATGTTCACGTTTCATTTTATCGGCTTTTTTTTGTATCAATTTTAATTGTCCACCAGTTAAAGGTATGTCTTGTGTAATAAATTCAACTACTTCGTCTGTAGACATTGATTGCCATTGTTCTAGAGATAATTGAGTTGTTTTATGTAAAACCGAAGCCATATGTTCTGCTTTTTGTAAATCCGGATAATGTTCTTCTATTTCAGCTCTAAAATCCGTTGTGTTCGAAAATTTCTTTAATCGTCCACTACCGTCGAAGGCTATTAAAGTACCGTCTTGAGTTTGATTTATAATATAAAAACCCAAAGGAGAAAAAATCTTTTCGCGTTTTGCTTCATGCGTTTCATTAAATTTTTGTATAAATTGATCTACTTCCAAACTTGAAAGAGTAGAAATTTCCGAGATTTCAGGGAAGTTACGACCAAGCCATTGTCTACGCGCTTGGTCTATACCTGATACATCATTTATCTCTCTTTTAACATCAGTTTTTTCACGTAAAACTTGTTGAGTTATATCTAATGCAGGCCGAACCGCTACACTCACGCCTTCTTGAGTAACATCAACCTGTCCTATGGCATCAAATTGTTGCAATACTTCCGGAGGTGCACCGCGTTGTTGTAAAAAAGCTCTGGCGGCATCTGTGTTGTTTGGATCATAAGTAAGTTCAATGCCGCTGTCCGTAATTTTGCCTTTAATCCCTTTTACAAATGCCCCTTTTGCGGCAGTCGTTGTAGAGGGGATTAAGGAAAATGCAAAACCAAGCCATGGATGGCTGGGAGCAACTCCTTGTCCGATGCGTTGCAGTGCATCTTCCATAAATTCTTCGCGGGTTTCCGAGGCGATTTCCGCAATGAGGTGTTTAAATCCGCCCGCTGTACCGCTTATCGGATGTTGAGCCATTCGTTGTATATATTTTTCCGCGTAAGCTTGTGCACTTCGTGACCATTCCGCATTGCTTTTTGCAAGTGTCGCCGCCGCTTTCCCACCTACAGAACCGAGAGCGGCACCGGCAATACGAGCGGCTCCGGAAAAAGCCGCGCCGGTCGCCCAATTCATCGCAAAGTTTTTTGGCATAAATCCGCTGTAGTCGTCTTCAAATGTAGCTTCTCCGACAGCGGAGCCGAATGCGGATCCGAATCCTCCCAAAATTGTTGCCGCAACAGGACCACTGGCGGGGAAACAGGCCACTACCGTTACAGCTCCCGCAACAGCGAGTAAAGTTTTGCCTGCTACTATTAAAGTATCAATGGTAAAACCTCCAACGCCGGCTCTTTCACCTTTTATGCTAAGCGCAATATCCGCTGTTTTTTTAACTTCTTGGCAATATTTAAAACCTTGCAAAATATTTTCTTGCATGCG
>JBBUCQ010000072.1:2590-8357 GCA_038057715.1 Patescibacteria group bacterium
GTGTCGCGCATTAAAGCCGCCAAATCATTATTGAATTCGGTAAAAATCGGATTTCGCGTAAGTATATCAGCCGCAAGCTCTTTTGCTTGAGGATAATCTTTTGCCAATTTTGCACATTGAGCATACGCCTCCATTGGATCCGTAACTCGCAATTGCTGAATGTGTTCCAGTTTCTTTGAGGTTTCGTCTTGCGGTGCGTTTTTATGATATTCGTCAAAATATTTTTTATATTTTCCATCACCGGTTTCCAAATAAATATTATATCTCGCGAGAAGCAAACCATCGGCCAGTTTCTGTTTTAGGGTTTGGTATTCGTCTAGGGTAGACGGTAAGGTTATCTCTTGCTGTCGAGAAATTTGTTTCTGATATCGCGGCGGCAAGCCGGTTATCATTGAAATATCAAAAGTCGGCTGTCCAGATTGTTGTTGTTTATCGAAAGTTATAATGCGGAATTTTATTTTTTCTTTACCGCCGATCGTATTTTCTGCAGCATTAACCAATTCAACTAAAGAAAGAGAATACTGTTCTAATAATTGCGGGTAAACTTGTGGATTTTGACGTTCCTGATGTACGTAATAATCGAGCAATAGGGAAGCAGCTTCTATATGACTTTTTTCTTTTTCCTCAATTTTCTTTTTTGCTTCCGCTATTTTAGGATCTCCTTTTTCAAATTTATCCAGAAGCCAATTGCCTTTTTTTAAATGCGCCACAGCGGATTCTTCCGGAGTTAAATTATCGGTCTTTTTAGACTTGGAAGAACTTGATTTTTCCGGTTGTTCTTGATTTGCTGGTTTTTCGTCTTTTGGAGCCATTTTAATCTTAATATTTTAGCACAAAAAGCCGTTTTTATCCATGCTAAAATGGTTGTGTGAATAAGTATTCTAAAAAAGATTTTAAAAAGGCTGTTTTTACCTTACAAAATGGCGATATAATCGCGCACTCCACCGATACTTGTTACGGTTTTGCGTGCGACATTTTTAACAGGCGAGCGTTAGCGAGCCTTTATAAATTAAAAAAAATGGCAGTCGGCAAGCCGGTTTCCATTTTAGTCGCGGATTTTAAAATGGCGCAGGAATACGGATTTTTTAATAAAAACGCCAAAGCTCTTGCCCGAAAATATTGGCCGGGCGCCTTGACTATCATAGTAAAGCGTAAAAAATCTCTGCCAAAATTCCTTAATCCTGAAACCAAAACAATAGGCATTCGTGTTCCCGATCATAAATTATCGCTCTCGCTGGCCAAAGAGCTCGGAAGGCCGATTACAACAACAAGCGCGAATATTTCAGGCCAACCTTCCCCATACAGCGTTTCGGCCATTAAAAAACAGTTTAAGGGTCAAACATTACAGCCCGATTTTATTATTGATTCCGGCAGGCTAAATAAAAATCCGCCATCAACAATAGTAGACGCAGAAGGGCTATCATTAAAGATTATCAGGCAGGGGAGTATACAAGTTAGCCTATCCAACGATTAGCCGTAGTAAGTCTTGTATACAAAAATTATCCAATATATCAAAAAAGTCGCAATAGAAAGTCATTAGTAGGCGTTTTTGGCTTAAAGAAAACAAAAAAACCTCCAAAACTGCAAAAGATGAACACATTTTTTGATCTTTTCGTGCTTTTTTGTAAAAAAGTGTTTGACATTATCATCTGTAAAAATTACATTTGGGGCACAGTATGTGCAAAAAAGTTATACACATATTGTGCACAACTTTTGAACATCGCCTGTCATAATGTCTAAATGTCTAGTAAACCACCTAATAACAGGCATATACCGGTCCTTATCAATCAGGTTATTGAGATCTTAAATCCTTGTCCCGGCAACGTATACATTGATGCAACGCTCGGGTTGGGAGGTCACTCGGAAGAGATATTGAAAAAACTTGAAGGAAGCGGAGCTGTTTACGGGATAGAAGCGGATGAAAGAAACCTAAATCTGGCAAAAGAAAATCTCTCACAGTGGTCAAATATTCATTACATTCATGGGAACTTTGAAAACTTGGCGGAGATCGGAGCGAAAATTTTACAAAAAGAAGGGAGATTGGACGGAATTCTATTTGATCTCGGTTTATCATCGCCGCACATAGAAACTGCTGACAGAGGATTCTCATTCCAACGCGAAGGACCTCTGGATATGCGGTTTGATACGAGCCAAGGGCTCACCGCGGCGGATATCGTTAACACTTACCCACTTGAAGAATTAATTAACATTTTTAAAAACTATGGAGAAGAAAAATTTTATTACAGGATTGCAAACCAAATTGTTCAGCTTCGCAAACGCAATAAATTTACGACAACAACGCAGTTTGCAGATGCGATCAGAGAATGTGTTCCACACGGGGACAATAAAAAGTATCATTTTAAAACCCACCCGGCGACCAGAATCTTTCAAGCCTTACGAATTGCCGCCAATAGGGAAATAGAGGTTTTGCAGAGCGGGCTAACTGGAGCGCTTAATGTTATTTCAAAACAAGGACGAGTAGTTGTAATTTCATACCATTCAATAGAAGACAGAATCGTAAAAAATTTCTTTAAAAATTTAAAACAGCAAGGACTGATCAAAATTCTCACTAAAAAACCGATCCGACCGGATAGAGAAGAAGTGCTGGGGAACAGGCGCAGTCGGAGCGCAAAACTGCGTGCCGCGGAAAAAATATAAATTCGCATTCTCCGGACATTTGTTGCTCTACGCGACAGATGTCCGGAGAAACTGCAACTCACCCCTCATCCCTCAATTATGGCTCAACTCATTCTCACTCACGGTTCACAATTTCACAGGGCTCTCCGCACGCACGGAGAAATGCCGTTGAGCTTCCGCGTAGGTAAATTCTTTTTGATGTTTTCTTTGACAGCCATTATCGGCGTTATGAGTTTTTTCTATTTGATTAAATTTACGGAAATTCATACGAAAGGCTACCAGCTCCGCAAATTGGAAATAGAAAAGTCCAAGCTTTTAACAAGCCAAGAAACGCGCAGGACGGATATCGCAAATTTAAGATCTCTTCAATCCATACGCGACAGCGAAATTGTCGGGCACATGGTTCCCGCAAAGAGCCCTCAATTCATAAAGCAGGACGCTTCATTCGCGTACAATAATTATAACAATTAATTTGAAAGGGTTTCGGCATCGCGTCCATTAGCAAGTTATATCGCTTCCCGCCTTCAAGAATCACTCCCTTTCTTTTTATGCGCTCAGTTGAGGGAATCCTCTGAGATCCGCGTATTCGCTCCGCCAGCGAAATTATCCTTTGCATAAATATACACTTGAGTATATACTTTAGATGTACAATTAATTTTACTATTTATGGTACATATTGATAATGATACAGCCCTAATAGGAAGTGCAGAATTAAGGCGCGATATGCCTAGCTTAGCTAAAAATACGATGATTAAAACTATTATTGTATTGAATAAAGGTAAGCCTGTTGCTGTTTTGGAAAATTTTGAGAGATTTCAGGAAAAAGAGCATTTATTGGATGAATTTGAAGATTTGGTTCTTGGACACATTGCGAAAGAAAGAGATTCAAAGGCTAAAAAAAAGGATTTCATAAGTGCAGAAAAAGTTGCGAAGCGCCTTGGGATTAAAATATAAAATGCAACTATGTATCAGATCGTTTATCATAAATTAGTCCTTAAAGAAGATTTTAAACGCATTCCCAAAGGCGACCAAAAAAGGATTTTTAGAGATATTTATAAGAAACTCATATCTGGTCCTTCAATTTTTGGGAAACCTCTTACTGATAATTTAAAAGGATATTTCAGATTGCGTATCGGCCAATATAGAGTTATTTATCGTATTGAAAAGCAAAAAATAGTTGTTGTTGTAGCGCATGTCGGTTTACGGAAAGATTTTGCGGCTTATTTTGAATCCGCTAGACGATTGGGATTGTAAGCCAAAACGTAAAAGTATATATTTGCGGTGATTTAATCCCCCTTAATATGAAACCTAAAGAATTACTAGAAGCAGGTGCTGTTATTGCTGTCGCAGCAGGTGGTATGGGTATCATAGGTTTATCAGAGAGCGGTTTTTTTGGGGGAAAACCGCCAGCAACCGACGAAAGTTGTATGGATGTGACAGAAGGAGACAGCAGACCTGTTGCAGGCGCTTGTCTTCTGGACACATTTGCCGATTTGGATGCATTAAGGAAAATGTGCGGAGGAGAAATAACGACGGTTATTAAAAGTTGCGGCTGTGGAGGGACAGAGGCGCCTGTATGGACATGCGAAGGTGATGAATAATTTTTTTCTGAATGTTGTATAATTCTGTGCCCGGGCAGACTTTTACACCCATTTAATGGTTTGCATAAAGCCTTTTGGTTTTTTAGTGGCCTTAGCCTCTCAATTGTCTGTCAATAGGACTTGACAAGTCTCAAAAACACGATATACTCCATCTGTATGCAAACAGCCGACAGATCACCGGAAAGACAAAGAAGAAACAAAGAATTACGCCGATCAAAGATTGTTTTATGGACAGTTGCGATTGGCGCTGTGATTGCGATGACGGTCATTCAGGTTAAAAAGGTATTAAATCACGGCGATCTAAAATCTCAAAAACCTATTGCGCAAGCAGTAGAAAAACCATTGTTATTCGTGCATAGGGATGAAGTTGCCGACAATGTAAGGCATTTGGTTTCCGAAGGAAATTTTGAGCTTGGGGAGTTTGATGAAGATGATTCTTCACATATTCATAAGGCTTGTGAATTGTTGCAGGATGGCATGCAGACAGGGACTAATATACATTCTTCCATACAGAAAGCAGTTGATATTTTTCATGAATATGATGAGGAAGAAACGCAAGAAGGGCAGGATAACGGGGAGTACAAAACACCTTTCATAATTGGTGATTTAATAGACATGTTTCGTGCGTGCGGTTTTGATGAAAAAGAAACGAAAGCAATGATTGAAGATATTTTAAAACAAGGGGTTGAAGAGGGGGATCCTCATATAGGGTCACAGTTGCACGCCAATACTATGTTGGATTGTCTTTCAAAGGTTGTCCTTCAGCCGCTTTTGGATGAGGCGGTGGCGGCCGAGCGCGAGGGAAGGTCGCCCGAGTATGAAGAAAAATCGTTTGATGATGAGGAAAAACAATGCAGTGGATTGCCGGACAGTCCTTATTCGGAGTGCGAGGTAGAGATAACGTCTCCACAAAAGGATGAATGCGATGAACATGCAACAGCCATAGAGAAGCAGAGCGAATGTAAATCGGAAGAAGGTGATGACACTTCTTGTTATGAAGTTTATAGAGAGGCTTTTGATGTATGCCTGGAAGAATCCGAGGGTAGAATTGCATCAACAATAAAGGATAAATGTAAGGGATTGTCCTATCGGTCTCCACGGGTGGAATGTTATAAAAAACCTCATTATTATTATTCCGATCCGAAAGACGAAGAGGTTGGAGTGTGTTATGACGCAGAAATACGTAAAAAGGGACTGGATCCTTCTGAAGTGAAATTGCTGGACAGTATTACAAACATTGATAAATTAACCTCTGCATTCAGCGATATAGAAGAGAAAAGAGAGGAGGAAATGTATGGTGATAGTGTTATAGAAATGGGTAATTCAATTTCCGGTTTTTTTGATATGTTAGTTTCGTATAAATTAGATTTTTCTAATGAAGAAGTTTTATTTCATTTTGGTGTAAAATCCAAAGCGGAATTTATTCAGGCTTATATATCACATTTAGAGGAATTGATGGACGATTATTTGGCAAAATACGATATTGATATAAGGGATGTAAGTATTTCCTCTAAAGACAAAACCGTCGG
>JBBUCQ010000073.1:0-5438 GCA_038057715.1 Patescibacteria group bacterium
CACTACAAAATACTTGTTTTGGCAAATTTGGCCTGCTGTGATTGATTGAACCAATCTCCAAGAGTGAAAGTGCCTTGTAAACACTCTGCAGCTGTTCTTTCCATGGGGAAGAATTCTCTTGTTCCTCGTCCGGTTTGAACCACTATCAATTCTATTATTTTTTGGTCCGGCGGTAAATTTCCTAATGCTTTTCTGCCTTTTTCTACAGTCGGAGGTGCGCCATCTTTTCCGGCACGACATAAGAAAAAGTCATCGTCGGTGTCTTTTGGGGTTTCTGGTGGCATAAATGAGTGGGTTAAAGAATGGAAAGGAGTACTTCGGACGAAGGACAACTTCGCTTATTGATAAGGAAATCTGCGTTCAGCTCTGCGGCATCTGGCTCTCCGACGTGACGTCGGAGCTCGCCACATGCTGCAGGGCTCGCTTGATTTCTGGTGGAGATGATGGGAGTCGAACCCACGACCTCGGCAATGCGAATGCCGCGCTCTAGCCAACTGAGCTACATCCCCAAGTTTTGGTCAGCAACCCGCCAATAGTTATTCTCGATTTCATTTTACGGCTGAACTCAAGAAAAAGCGATATGTAAGGGAGATTGGCGAAGAGAAGAGCTTTATCTAGGAGGTATACCTGGAGGAAAGGGATATGGTGGAAGATAGGCGATTGGTGGGAATTTGAGTAATAGGGCGAGGTAGGAGATAGAACTACAGAGAGAATCGGTTGTCTTAACGAGGTTTTTTGCGTAAAATGCCTCTGTATTTTATTGCAAGCAACATATGGACAATTTTAAAAAGCCAATAGAAGTGAAGCTTGGGCGGAGAATTAATGCCCTAACCCAGATAATATGCAACAACCAGATGATATAACAGAAAATACCCGGATTGCCATTTTCAAAGGAAGGCAAATTAGAAAAAAAATCCACCAGGGAGAATGGTGGTTTGTTATTGTTGACGTCATTGAAGCACTTACGGATTCAACAAATCCCAAACAGTATTTAAAGAACATGCTCAATAGAGATGCCGAACTTGCCAAAGGGTGGGTTCAAATTGAACACTCCCTTTTGATAGACACGGCCGGAGGTAAACAAAAGATCAATTGCGCCAATACAGAAGATATTTTTCGCATTATTCAATCAATACCTTCGCCCAAGGCTGAGCCATTTAAGCGCTGGTTAGCAAAAGTAGGCTATGAAAGAGTTCAGGAGATAGAAAACCCTGAATTGGCTACCAAGCGCACGCGAGTGTTATACAAACTAAAAGGTTATAGCGATGACTGGATCGAAAAGCGCATGCGGGGCATCGCGATTCGCGAAGAACTCACTGATGAGTGGCAAAATCGCGGAGCTAAAGATCATAGAGATTACGAGATTTTAACTGCGGAAATTTCAAAAGCTACATTTGGGCTTATTCCCAGCGAATATAAGAAACTGAAGGGATTGAAGCGCGAAAATCTGCGTGATCACATGGATGATTTTGAGCTGATCTTCAATATGCTTGGGGAAAGATCAACAACTGAAATCCATAGACAGGAGGATTCCAAAGGCGTGATAAAGCTCAAACAGGATGCGAATAGAGGTGGAAAAGTGGCTGGCATTGCGCGGAAAGAACTTGAAAAAGAGCTTGGACGATCAGTGGTCTCAAAGCAAAACTTTTTGAAGAAGCCTGAGGCAAAGAAATCTTTAAAACAATCTAAGAAAGAATAACCTATGAAAAAGGAAATCCCGCTTACATTGCCGTGAATGATTTGAACGACGTTATTCTCGATGGCAAGTGCGCTGTTTGCGGCGATCCGGTGAATCGATATACGGAGACGGGCGAAAACGAGGAGTATGTGAGGAGGATTAAAAAAGTGCTTAATGAAGTGAAGAAATAATTTCTAAAGAAAAATATGATCACAACCTCCCCGACGTGACGTCGGGGCGCTCTAGCCAACTGAGTTACATCCCCGAAACAAATGACAACTTCATTCATCTCTGCGTCATCCGGCTCGCTTACATGACAGGTAGCGCTCGCCGCATGCCGCAGGATTCACTTGTTGTCTGGTGGAGGTGATGGGACTTGAACCCACGGCCTCAATCATGCCATGATCGCGCTCTAGCCAGCTGAGCTACACCCCCTTAAACGTGCAGTATTATACATCAATTACGACATAATATTTATCGTTTTTTTCTTTTTTCGGTGTTCCCTTTTCAACAAAAAATTTTATCCAGTCATGTTCCGCGTAATCTTTTAAGAAAGGCGTGCATATAGTTGTGTAATATAAAATATTCGGCGAAAACGAATTTGCCGTTACTTCGGCAATAAGCGCGGCATCCAGAGTCATTTTTTCGGGATACAAAAAGTTAAAAGGCATTAGGCGCGGCGCAAGAAATTTGAGCGAGTTAAAGCGGAAACAGCCGATGATTTCGTTTGAGGAAGAATCAAAACTCGCGCCCATGCTTCGGCAATCGTGATTGCGAAATTCATAAATGGAGCACGCACCAACGCGGTTTTCCGGAAATAAGGCGGGGCAGTCGCATTCAATTTCGTGTAAAAAATTCGCAAATTCTGCGTGAGTATTTAAAGCCGTACGTTTATCCACGCCGCTTTTTTCAAATTGAAACGGATTTTTCGCCAGGATTTTTTCGTTTATTTTTTCAGCTTTTATTTTAAGTTTTCGTCTTAAAGAGCGATCAAGTTTTTTAACTCCTTCGCTGATGTGGTAAGCCTCAATAAAAGACAGAGGAAAGAGCTGTTTACAGCATTCAACGCATTTATTTTTACACGGAATTTCCGGAGCGGCGGAATAAACAGACGCATATTTTTCGTCTAATTGTTCTAAAAGTTTTGCGTATTTTTGGAGTATATTGATTGGCATATTGTATAGATTGCTTCACAGAACTCGCAATGACAATGGCTACGTCTTTAACATTATATAAAATTTTAAATATTTCCCTTCGGGAAAGTGCGGATTAAACGGATGATCTATCGGCTGATGTTTTATTTCCAGTGTTTTCAGGACACAATTGGAGCGCGAAGCCGCTTGGGACAGCATTCTTTGAAACATTTCGTCGGTGACATGCGCGGAACATGAACTCCCAACCAAAATCCCGCCGACAGGAAGCAAATTAAGCGCATGTTGATTTATAAACAAATATCCGGAAAGCCCTTGTTTTAAACTTTTTTGGTTTTTTACGAATGCCGGCGGATCCAAAATTATAACATCAAATTTTTCTTTATCTTTTTCGAAATCGGAGATGCTGTCAAAGGCGTCTTTGTCTAAAAATGTGTGATTTTTTAGCGGAAGATTATTAATTGTAAAATTACGTTTCGCAGTTTCAAGCGCAGGACCGGAAACGTCAATATTTATGGTTTCTTTTGCACCCGCGAGCGCGGAATAAACAGAAAAACCCGCAGTATAGCAAAAACAATTCAAGACGCGTTTTCCTACAACATATTTTTGCAAAGCCTTTCTATTTTCGCGCTGATCCAAGAAAAATCCCGTTTTTTGGCCGTCTTTTACATTAACTAAAAATTTAATGCCGTTTTCCAAAATTTCAATTTCATCCGGAAGATTTTTGCCGTATAAAAGCTGTACCGGTTTGTCTTGCAGTCCTTCTTGAGTGCGCACGCCGATGTCGCTTTTTTCAAAAATAGTTTCGGGATTAAAAACGCGCTTCATTGCAGTAACGACTTTGTCGCGCAGACAATCCATTCCGAGCGTATGAATTTGAATTACAAAAATGCGATCGTATTTATCAATAATCAATCCCGGTATACCGTCGCTTTCGCCAAAAACTACGCGAAAAGCATTCGTTTTTTTCATGTCAATGAAGCGTTCGCGGATAGCCATTAAATCCTGAAATCGTTTTGCGAAAAACTCCTCGTCAATTTCTTCATTCGGATCGCGCGTAAAAATTCTTACCGCAATCTGTGAATTCCCGTTGTAATATCCCCGCGCCAAAAAGCGTTTGCCGTCACTGCTGAAGACATCTACAATGTCTCCATTTTTTATTTTAGAAGCTGCTGGCTCAAGCCGCAGTCCCTGCGAAAAAATCCACGGGTGACCAAAGCCGACTATATGTTCTTTCTCAGCGCGAATAAGGAGTTTCTGATATTGCACTCATGCATTATATCTTATTTTGAAAAGGCAATGGTATATTTGATAAGTAGGCTGGAGCGCATATTGATGTGTTTTTTTGTAGACAATTTAAAAAACTCTTTATACTTTAATCTATTTCTAATGCTGCTACAGACGCACTAAGGTTATTCGGTCTTCGCTGTATCGGCCATTGTCGGCAAAAAAATACTCAATATGTCGCTGCAGCCATTTCTGCTTAAACAGACATGCCATTGCCCTTTTTATTCCATTTCCATCTCTTCCGGTAAATTCTTCGCGGCTTCTTCTTCACTTATAAATCCCTGTTCAAGAAGGGCGGAGACAGATCGTTTCATTGTCTGCATTCCTTCATTTATTCCGGTTTCCAGAGAGGATGCGATTTGGTAAGTTTTGCTCTTGCGAATCATATTCGCAATTGCGTGATTGTTAAACAAAATTTCATACGCACCGATGCGCCCTTGTCCGTCTTTGCGTTTCAAAAGATTTTGCCAGACTATACATTTCAAGCTTTCCGAAAATTGCACGCGGATTTGGTTTTGTTGATCGGATGGGAAAGAGTCAATAACACGGTCAATGGCTTTTCCTGCGCCGCTTGTGTGCAGTGTTGCAAGGACCAAATGCCCCGTTTCAGCCGCCGTGATTGCGAGCGCCATTGTTTCAATATCGCGCAATTCACCGATTAAAATTACGTCCGGATTTTCACGCAGACTTGCGCGTAAAGCTTTCCTAAACGATGTTGTATGGGTTCCGACTTCGCGCTGTTCAACAACGCTCAAACGGTTTTCATAAATAAATTCAATCGGGTCTTCAATCGTAATAATGTGTTTTTTCTGCGTATTATTAATTTCATTTACAAGCGCTGCGAGAGTTGTTGATTTTCCGCAACCGGTTGGTCCTGTTATTAACACAATGCCATTTTGATAAGATGGAATTTTTTTAAGTTGTTGAGGAAGCCCAAGTTCAACCATTGATTGCACTTTTTCCGGAATTAAGCGGAAAGCCGCGGCGATTCCTTTTCTTTGATAAAAAGCGTTAGCGCGAAAACGGGCAACCCCCGGGATTTCAAGCGCATAATCAATGTCCAATTTTTCGGTAAACGTTTTTTTCTGCGGCTCGGTCATAGTTTCAAAAATGTATTCCTCGGCTTGCTCGCGCGTTAAAACAGGATGTTCTTCAACAAAAACAAGGTCGCCGTGAATGCGCAAAACAGGTTTTGTGCCTGTTGTTATGTAAATATCAGAAGCACGATATTCAACCGCCGTATGGAAAATCTTATCTAATTTCATATTGTTTATTCTCTTTATTCTAACATAAAAGTCTTGATTTGGGAAGCCCAAAATGGT
>JBBUCQ010000074.1:0-4716 GCA_038057715.1 Patescibacteria group bacterium
AGAACTGCCTCATGAACACTTTGGCCGAAGAAATTTTTCCCGCCGAATTTAGGGAGAAGAGCGGGATGGACATTAATAATTTTTCCCTTAAATTCTCCGACAAAGTAAGGAGTTAAAATCCGCATGTAGCCGACCAAAACAATTAAATCCACTTTTTCATTTTTTAAAATTAGCGCCATTTCGCGGTCAAATTCTATCCGCGATTTTTCTTTAGGATCAACAAAGTGGGTTTTTATTCCATGGCTGTGCGCGCGCTCAACGGCGTAGCAATTTTTAATATTACTGACGACGCAGGCGATTTCAACGTTTTTTAATCTGCCGGCTTTTATTTCATCAATTATTGCTTGAAGGTCGGTTCCGCGGGTTGAGGCTAAAACTGCAATGCGCATAAAGTTGAGATAAAAAGTAAAATGGCTTATCTAAGCTGTTTTTTCGGGGTAAATGTCTGTACGCACAGATGTAAATTATAATAATTGCATGATGGCGTCAACTAATATTTTATCACACCTCCAAATAAACAATCTTTTGGTCGTATAAAAACTTCGCTTTTTTTCTGCATGCGGTTTGTGAATTTTACAGGGGCATTTCGCGCGAGAGCAAACGGAATCTTTTCGGCCGCTTCGCCCATAACGAGTAATGCGCCGGATGCCAAATTATCTGCCACGGCTTTTTTTGTTACTTTAAGAGGTTTTCCGAAAATATCTTTTTCACCGCGACAGTCTTCCACTCCGAGAAAACCCGCCCAAGATAGTGCAATTCCCGTTGTTCCCCATCGTAAAGGTTGGCAATGTGAATCTATAATTACAACGCCGAGTTTTTTAAGTTTAAATTTTCGGGCAAGCGCGGTACGCAGATTTTGCGCTTCTCTCCATGGGTTTTTCGGCCACAAAATCGCAAATCCTTTCGGTGCGTTTGAAAAATCAATACCGGCAGAGGGGATTAATATGCCGTCTTTTAAAGTTAAAAGCATTTTCCCCTGGAAAACTTTATCAGCTTCCCGCAAAATGAGTTCAATTACGCGCGGATCTTCTTCGTGTCTTCCGTAGTGAGTTTTTTGTAGTTTTTTCGCCACAGACGAAGGCGTAATTTTATTTAAATCAACAACGCGTCCTAAAGAAAGCGCAACTATTTTTGAGCTTAAAATTAAAATATCGCCGCTTTTTAGGTTTAATTTAGCTTTTGACAGAACAGACTCTATCGCTTTTAACAGGTTAAAATCCTTTTTGAGAACCGGACTCTTAAGGGGATAAATTTCTAAAGGCATAAATCTATAATACGTCTATAAGAATAATTTGCGTATAAATTTCAATTGGATATAATTACATGATTTTTTAGTAAATCATTCTGATCTTTGACAATTTGCCGCACAAAGTAGGGGAAAGCGCGAAATTAGTATAGCAAATCCGGAACGCAAATTTCGCACCTTCCTCTGCTTTGTATCTTATCGGGGATACAAAAACAAAATAAAAAATAAAAAAGCTCCGCCTTCGGGCGGAGTAGCTAATGGTTCTTCGCTCCGCTTAGCGGGGTACATAAGCAACCGAGGCATGTCGCGGTGACGACGTAAAAACCACCAATACAATGGCAGAACATTTGCGGTCAGCTCCGGAAACGGATGCGAAATCGCAATCTATAAATCGTATTATCTCTCCGCCTTGGTGGAGATCAGAGTGCTTTCTCAGCTGCATACGCAATTGATAGATAGCCCTGACAATACGATAAAAGGGCTTTCGATGAATAGGGCGAAGGCCCTTTTTGCTATGTACTTAGCAAAAAGATTATTCGTTCTGTTCAAACGCCTCGTGAAACACAAATGCAATAGCCATCGGAACTTGCAGGGCATCGCGCCCCGTAAGCGTTTTTTTAAAAAATTCTTTTCCGCGTTCGCTGTAAATTTCTGCAGTCATGCGATAAGTAGACCCTGTCTGTTCACGTTCAAGCGTAAAAGTAGCCTCAAAAAGTTTTCCACCGCGTTTAAATTCAACTTTTAATTCCGAACTTTTTGCTTTTTGATTATCCGAATATTTTATATCGTTAACGCTTATGGAACTTAATCTCCCGATAGAACCGGCTATATCCGATACGCGTTCAGCTGAAAAATAAAATTCAGGAGTAAGCGCTGAATCTTTTGTCACTTCAGGAGATGCTTCACGGAGTCCGAATAAATTTTTAATGTTGTGTGCCAGTGCCATGTGTATTTTTGTTTATGTGTTTGAATTATTATAAACAATTTGAAAGACTTTGTAAAGGGTAAAATTGTGTTAAAATCCGGAAAGTAATGAAATATTATATAAAAACCTACGGTTGTCAGTTCAATTATTCCGATTCTGAACGTGTTTCTGCGGTATTGGAGAGTGCGGGTTTAAAAAGGGCGAAAAATCATCTTTGCGCCGATTTGATTCTTTTTAATACGTGTTCAATTCGCCAAACAGCCGAGGATAGAGTTTATGGAACGATGGTAAATATGGCGAAGTTAAAAAAAATCCGACCGCATTTAAGGATTGGAATTACAGGATGTATGGTTAAAAGATCTTCCACTAAAAAGTCCCTAAAACCCGATCCTCTCGTTAAAAACATGGATGACGTGGATTTTGTTTTTCGCATTGAAGACAGTGCCAGATTGCCGCAATTATTAAAAGAAACAGGTTTAGAAGTTCCTCACGAAACACCGGATGAATTTGATAACGGCACGCTCAAAAATTATTTTAAAATAAATCCGAAGTATTCTTCGCAATTTCAGGCGTTTGTGCCGATTGCGACGGGATGCGATAAATTTTGCGCATATTGCATTGTGCCTTTTACTCGGGGACGCGAAAAAAGCAGACCGATGGAAGAAATTTGGGAGGAGTGCGAAAAACTGGTTAAGAATGGATGCAAGGAAATTACTTTGCTCGGGCAGAATGTGGATTCGTACGGTTTATCGTTTTTGGACAGAAACGAAAAACGTTTCGCTTCGCTCAACGTGGGCGAGAAAATTTATTTTACGCGTTTGCTTGAAGAATTGGATAAATTAAAAACAAAAGGTTTACGCCGGGTGCGTTGGACTTCTCCGCATCCGAAAGATATGACGGATGATGTTATTGAGGCTGTTGCGACGCTGGAAACCCAAATGCCGTATATTCATCTGCCCGTGCAGGCGGGAAGCAATGTGATGTTGCGAAAAATGAACAGACCGTATACGCGCGAGCATTATATAAAACTTATTGAGAAAATTAGGCACAGGATTCCCGATTGCGCGATTTCAACCGATATTGTGATCGGTTTTTGCGGAGAGACCGAAAAAATGTTTGAGGAAACTTGCGAACTTTTTGAGCAAGCGCGTTGGGATATGGCGTATATTTCTCAATATTCAATGCGGCGTTTTACAGCGGCTTATAAAACCATGAAAGATGATGTTCCAAGAAAAGAAAAAGAGAGAAGATGGCATAGATTAAACAAAATTTTGACGCGGATTTCGCACGAAAAACACAAAGAATTTATCGGAAAAACCGTAGAAGTTTTGGTTGAAAAATGTGTAAAAGGAATTTGCGAAGGCAGAAGCGAGCATTTTAAGCGCACGCAATTTAAAGGCGGTAAAAATTTAATCGGTCAAATTGTGCCGGTAAAAATTACAGATGCTTTAGCCTGGAATTTGATTGGGGAGCTGATTTAATATAAAATGATCTCTTATGCAAAAAGACAAGGTGAATGGCGGAGCCAGAGAGGGTGGCCTGGACCAAAAAAGATATATAATTCCACCACCGATAATTATTAAATTTATATGATTAGATTAAATACGCCATACGTGCCGGATGCGGCTGAAAAGATATTAAAAGCGACCAGTTTAAATGATTTTGCCAGAAGATGGGATGAAGTTACACGCGATATTCCGTCGAAATTTGAGCAGGGATTTTCAGGGGCAGTTGTAGATTACATTATAACAACAGGTAGACAGCTTGATGAATTTTTAAGCAGTTTGCCGGCGTCGTAATTAAGATATCTTTACGTTAACTATTTTCCCCACACGCTTGAGAATGTTGTGTCTTTTTTAAGTTCGGTAGTAAAGCTCCAAATTCCATCGGGGTCAAAGGCGCCGTCTTCCGGGAAATATTTGTAATTTAAAATTCTGCTGTCGGGGTAGATTTTTTTAGTGATGGTTGCATTATCAAAACCCGCTTGCTTCGCTACCGTTAAATAATATTTATCAACGGGATCCAAATTTAATTTAAACGGCAGGCTGTAGAGGATTTTGAGCGAAATTGAGTTGGAGGGAGGAACGTCCATTCGCGCGCTAAAATAGGTTTTTCCGGTTTCTTCATCAAAAATAGTTTCAATATTCGCTCCTGCGCTGTCTTCTATCACGGAACCGGCCGGCACATAAATTCGCAACATATTTACATTCGGAGAACGGCCTAAAATTTTCCAGACTTTTTCGCTTATTTCGCTGAATCCGAAACCGGCAATTATATTTCTAATGCGTTGTTCAGTTTCTCCGTTCCAAGTATGTTTGCGCGTAATTATAAGCTCATTTTTTAAACTGCCGTCTGAATTTATATAGGTATTATGAGTTATATTTTCGGCAATATCGTCATCGCTTTTATTTCCGCCGATTGAAGTATGGACGATATTTAAATAGTCTTCTTTCGGTTCAAGTTCCTTCATTAAACCGGCGGAGGAGCGGCGTTGCCAAAAAAGCTCCACGCCCGGATCCTTTGAATAAGCCAAAATATGCTTTTG
>JBBUCQ010000075.1:0-11089 GCA_038057715.1 Patescibacteria group bacterium
ACCGCCTCCAAAATCTTAAACTCCGTCTGTTCTTGCGGCAAATTCGCCGGACTTTGAATTTTCCAAACTTTTTCGCGTTGCGGAGAAGCAATTCCCACTTCTTTTAGAAATGCTGACGGATCTTTGTAATTAACCGGAATGGTAACGCGCGGATCAATTTGTTCAATTACTTCGTGCGCTTTTTCCGCATTCAGACAGCCGACTCCGCCAACCGGAACCAGTAAAATATCAACATCTCCAATGGCTTCCAGCATTTCCGGCGTTAATTTATGTCCGAGATTTCCCAAATGACAAATTTTAAAACCGTCCATTTCAAATGAAAAAATAATCACTTTTTCGGCAGAATCTTCTTTATCCGTATCTTTTTCGCGAGGCCTGTCGTATGCCGTTATACCTTGAATAAAAATACCTTTTGCTTCGTATTCGCCCGGTAAATCAAAAACGTTCGTTTCTTTATTAAAACCGGCTAAATCTTTATGATCGCGACCCAGAGAATTAACCAAAACAACATCAGCCGAGACTTTTGCATCGTTCGGATTAACAAGAAGCGTACCCGATTTCCCTTTAAAACTAACGCAATTTGAACCGTGCCATTGAATATCCATACGGGTTGGATTATAACATAGGTATGTTAAAACTCAAATTTCTTCATGCACGCGAAGTTCTGGATTCGCGCGGAAATCCGACTGTTGAAGTGGAAGTAGCATCGGAAAAATTCTGTGCGAGCGCAATTGTACCTTCCGGAGCTTCTACGGGTTCCCACGAAGCTCTTGAATTGCGCGATTTGGATCCTAAAAGATATGGAGGCAAGGGAGTTTTAAAGGCGGTAAATAATGTAAATACCACTATATATAAGCATTTACACGGATTTGATATAAGCGATCAGCGCAAACTTGATGAAACGTTAATTGAACTGGATGGAACGGAAAATAAATCAAAACTTGGCGCAAATGCTATTTTGGGCGTTTCTTTGGCTGTGGCAAAACTCGCCGCGATGACCGAAGGATTAAAATTATTTGAATATCTTGGTAAATTGGGCGGTATAAAGAATCCAAAACTTCTGCCTACACCGATGATGAATATAATTAATGGCGGAGTTCACGCCGACAGCGGTCTTGAATTCCAGGAAATGATGATCGTCCCGAAAGTTTCAAAAAGTTTCCGTGAAAATTTGCGGGCAGGAGTTGAAATTTTCCATGCTTTAAAAAAACTTCTTTCGGAAAAAGGATTTTCTACCGCAGTTGGCGACGAAGGAGGTTTCGCTCCGCGATTAAAATCCCATGAAGAAGCTTTGGATTTAATTTTGACCGCAATTAAAGCGGGAGGTTATCACGCCGGACAACAAGTTTTTATAGCATTGGACACCGCGTCATCCGAATTTTTCCTGCCTGCCGACAGGCAAGGTCGGAATGGTAAATATGAATTAAAAATCCATGGCGAAAAGAAAAAAGCGGATGCCGAAGAACTAATTGCATATTATGAATTTCTCGCTGAAAAATACCCGATTATTTCAATTGAAGACGGTTGCGCCGAAGATGACTGGGAAGGATGGAAGATGTTAACACAACGCCTCGGTAAAAAAATACAGCTTGTCGGCGACGACCTTTTTGTAACAAATTCGCACCGCCTTCAAAAAGGCATTGATGAAAAAATCGCCAACGCAATTTTAATAAAATTAAATCAAATCGGCACTCTTACCGAAACAATTGACGTAATTTTGCAGGCAAAAACAGCAGGCTACAATCAAATAATTTCCCATAGGAGCGGAGAAACCGAGGACACGACAATAGCCCATCTCGCGGTCGGACTTGAAACGGGTCAAATAAAAACCGGCTCGCTTTCCCGAACGGACAGGGTTGCAAAATACAATGAACTCCTGCGAATAGAAGAAGGACTTACAAAAGGCTAAAAACCTTCCAATACAACCGGCAAATCATGATCGACCTCCGCAACATAAACACAGCCGGGACGACCATCTTCCCCTGTATTATCTTGCGCAATATGAAGCCGATATTTCCCAGGTTTACCTACATGATTCTCCCACGCTTCTTCAACATCAATAACACGTATCCATCTCGCGAATTTTCCCGGAATATTAGGTACAAGATCACCGGTTTTGCTCGGGGCATTATCTAAAAAATTTCTACCGACCATACCATCTCTATTTACAGCAATAGATGCCATCCCGCATTCAACAACATCTTGATAAAAATGCGTACCGAAAGACGGATCAGCACATCCATATTCTTCGCCCATAATTTCGGTAAATCCTGCCGCATGTGAAAAATCACTGAATGAAATCGGAACCCCCTGCTCCGGACTATTACATCCCAATCTACCCGGCGCAATAATAATAAAATCCCCTTTCCCAAGTTTACTATTAATACGCCGAATCCACGTTCTAATCTCGCCAACTTCAGCGGCGGTAAGTTTTTGATCTTCAGTTCTATCACCTTTATAGCAATCCGGATCAATATAAACGATATGACCTATATTTTTTCTTGAACCGCAACTCATGCTTTCGTTCGTTAAAAAAAGCACTCGCTCTTCCCTCACCGCTTCCGGCTTTCGCGCAGGTTTAAAAGAATCCGGTATATTCTGCGGTCTGCATTGGACAAGATTGATCGTAAATTTCTCCCCGTCGTGCGAAGCTGTAAATTCTATATCAACATTATACCCAAGCACATGTTTTAATTTTTGGACTATATATTCAACCATTAAAGAAAAATCTTTATCTTGGCTCAAGCCATCCATGGTTATAACAAGCCGATCTTCTTTACTTATGGGGCCGGCGGTTAAAGGCAAAATATCCCCACTTTCGCGTTTAGAAAAAACACGCGTAGCTAATTTCCTGTTTAAAGCGCCGGCTTCTTGTAAATCATAAACACCAACAACTCTTTTTTCATCCATAGCGCAATCCATAACGGTTATATCGGACTGGCTCGGTTTCTTTTGCCCAAAATTAGGATTTGAAGCAGGGTTATCAAACATTATTACGCGTCCGCCTTCGTTAACCGCTGTTTCGCCAAATCCATGAACAACCGACATCGCTCCCCGAAGCGGGCTGGGTCCCCAAGATTGCGTCGCGTGCGACATTGCAACTCCGGCAAGAGGCGGATAGAAAAATCTTCCGTCTTTTCCTTGAGACTCGCCATTCAAAAGCTGGACCAAAACTCCCATTTCTTCATCATACGGAATCAAGCCCTTTTCGGCTCTATAAGCCATGACATCCGGACTAAATACGGATCCGTAAACTTCCTTAATCGCCAATATGAATTTAGCAAAATCAGAATTAAAATCTTTACTATTGGCAAGATAAATACTTTTATATTTACCGGCAAATGCGGCTCCAAACCTGTCTTCAAGTTCCGAAGAAGACCTAACTATGCAAGGCTTTCCATCCAATTTCATAAACAAATCTTTTAATTGCCTCTCTATATGTTCAGGTATTTTTGTATCTAAAATCTTACGTCTCAAATCTTCATATTTTTCATTAACATCCGGCGGAACCTCACCATTACCAAAATTATATTTAAAAACGGTACAATCCGACAGTTCCGAATTTTGCCTTACTATTTCATCAAACAAAGCCGACCCTATAAAATAAGAAGTATTTTGACCAAAAGTAATATCAGGAACATCTATTCCCCGTTCTTTCGCAAACTTTTCATCAAAATCAGGCGTATCGCTTTCGAGCACAGCATCCGCAATCAACATTCCTGCGGCTTTTCCTCCAATTCTACCCTGCCCGAGCGCACCCGGCACACTCGCGAGAATTTCTTGAAAATGTTTTAGCTTCAAATGCTTACTGCCAATTCTTATTAAACGCGGATCCTCGGTAATCAATTGCCGTATCAAAAATTCCATGGAAGCCCAGCGCATATTTTCGAGATCGCGTTCGGAAACACCTTGCGGAAACCTATCTCTTAACTGGTCCAAATTTTCCGTGAAAGCAATGATATCAATTAGATGGTCCATCGGCGTATCTTTAGTAATCGGTTCTTTTAGACGACCGTTTTCATCAAGAAAACTCAAAGCATTTTCCGGATTAACATGTTTACGCAAACGCGCGGAAATTTCTCCCAAAACACGACCGCGCGTCGCTTCGTCCAAGACAGCAAGCGTACGTATCGCTATAGCGGTACGCCATTTGCGAAGCCTGTGTGTAAATTGCTGCGGAGATTCCTGATTTACAGGATCGCTAAAACCATCCACCCTCCGCTGTTCATCTTTTGCGAATCTATTTGCCTGATTCAATATTCCGTCAGCGCCTCCGGCAAGACCAAGAGCATAACAAGCACGCCTTACTTCACGGCATATGGACTCAACATCCGATTCTATTCTCTCAAGCGTCTTAATAATACGTATATCAGACCTACTGACATGCAATCCCAATTTTGCGAGCGTATTTCCGGAAGGTAAATATTCTCTGATAGGCGAAGTTGCAACATTGCTCATGTATAAAGTTCTATAGGGGAAACCACCGCATCGTCAAGGATTTAACCACAAAATGTGTCAGATGATTCTAACTCTCCTGACATAGGGTCTGTGCACAGACCCTAATTAAAAAAGCCCTCCCGCTAAGCGGGAGGGCTTTAAAAATTTCACTTTATTAAAACTCCATTTTCTCAAATCCGCTTGCTCCCGGTTCCCCCATCGGAGGCCCTTGCATCAATCCTTTTGGCATTTGAGGAGGTGTCTGTCCGAAGAAATTAATACTCTTATTCCCGTGCAGATTTTCGCCCGTTAATTCTTCAACGGCATCTTCAAAATCCGCGCGCAAATCATTCAATTCTTCAATAACATCAACCGCAACCTCGGGATCAAAACCCGGTGAAGCCAAAGTGGCTTTGAATGATTCCAATTTTGCTTTTGAAGCGGCGATTATTGAATTCAATTCAGTGACATCTTCTCCCTTCTTTCCCAATTTTGCCGCAAGTTTTTCAGCGCTGACAATCCCTTTGTTCACCATTTTTACGACCTTTGAAAGATTTCTCAAAGCATCGAGCATTCCAACTGACTGGAAAGCGTCTTCAATATTTTCAAAGAATTCATCTTCCAGCTTTGCAAAAGCTCCTTCGGCATTTCCGGCTTTTGCCAAATCTTGAGCTTGCTGTAATGTAGCTTTTAAACCGTCAACTTTTGTCTGAACCTTTACGTATGCATCGGCTAAATTAAGATCAGTTTGAGCCAAACGATTTTTTGCTTTCTCAAACATTTTATTCAATCTGTCCAAAGTTTTATTCGCCTGTTTTAAAATCTTCGGAAAATTCGCAAGCATATTAAGAGCTTCCATATGCGTATCCATCGCGTCTATGAAAGCATTAAAATCTTCCATTGCCGTTTGGGCCGCATCCATATCAGCCGCGTTTTCAATTGCGGCAATAGCTATTTTGGCTTTTGCCAAAGCATCTAAAACTTCTTGTGGAACTGTGTAACCCGCATCTTGCACGCGTTGAATTGTTTTCTCCATTTGTTTTATAGGTTTTTGCATCCGCGATGTTTGTTTTTTCATTTGAGAAAGACCTTTCCCCATCATTTCTTTCCCTTTTTCCTCCATATCACCCTGTTGCATGCCATTAGGTCCTTGCGTCATACCACTTCCATCTTTCATCATGCCGGACATATCCGGGGAATTCCCATCCTTCATCATTTTGGAAAAATCCTGCGGCATTCCCTTTTGTCCTTGCATCATTTTGGAAAAATCCTGCGGCATAAATCCCGCCGGAGGCATCCCCTGTTGTATCCCCTGTTGTACATTTGCCGTGCCCTGATTCGGTGGCACACCGGCATCTTCCGCTGAAACGATTCCAGGCAGAAACGCTGAAAAAACCAGTAGAGCGGCGACGAACATTTTTACGACCTTTGAAAGTAAATTATTCATAGGTAAGTTGGGTTAAAAAATAAAAATTGTTACACCCGCTATTTTACTATTAATACAACAGGCAATACTTATTGTTACATAAAAATGTTACAAAAATGGTTTGCTCTAATCTTGGGATATGACATAATTAAAGAGATATGCCGCAGAAAAAGGTAAGCATAATAGGATTTGGGCGTTTTGGGAAAGTTCTATATAAACTTTTAAAGGATGATTTTGATATTATTTTATATGATAAAAAGCCGATAAAAAGCGGCGTGAAAAACCTTAAACAAGTTTATGAAAGCAATGTTGTTTTTTACGCAATTCCGATTGAAGATTTTGAGGGCATAATTACCTCACACAAAAAATATTTCAGGTCGGAGCATTTGCTAATTGATGTTCTGTCAGTAAAAATGCATCCCAAAAAAGTTTTTGAAAAATATTTGGCGGGAACGGGCGCAAAAGCGCTTCTGACTCATCCCATGTTCGGACCGGACAGCGTACAAGACTCTTTTAAAAATCTTCCGCTGATTATTGATAAATTTACGACCGATAAAATCCGCTACAACTTCTGGAAAAATTATTTTAAAAAGAAGGGGCTGAAAATCATAGAAATGAGCGCGGAACAGCACGACAAATTTGCCGCAAAATCGCAAGGCTTGACTCATTTTATAGGTAGACTGCTTGATGATTATGGCTTTAAACCAACCACAATAGATTCTCTCGGCGCGAAAACTTTGCTCAAGGTGAAAGATCAAACATGCAACGACACTTGGCAGTTATTTACGAATCTCCAGCATTTTAATCCTTATACGAAACAAATGAGAATTCGCCTCGGCGCCGCGTATGACAGGCTTTTTAACAAACTTTTGCCTCGCCAAGCCAATCCTGATTTTGTAACTTACGGAATCCAAGGCGGCAAAGGAAGTTTTAATGAAGAAGCCGTAATGCATTATTTGGCGCATGCGGGGGCAAAAAAATATAAAATTAAATATCTATACACCGCTGAAAATGTTTTACGCGCCTTAAATGCCGGAGAAATAGATTTCGGGCAGTTTGCTATTCAAAATTCCGTCGGCGGAGTCGTGGATGAAACCGTTTCAGCGATGGCGAAATATAAATTTAAAATTACCGAGCAATTTGAGATAAAAATTTCGCACACATTAATGATAAGACCTGGCGCTACATTTTCCGATATTACAACGATAATGAGCCATCCACAGGCTCTCGCCCAATGTAAAAAAACTTTGGCGAAAAAGTACGGCAAATTAAAACAAGCTTCCGGCCACAAGGAATTGATTGACCAAGCTCAAGTTGCCCGACGACTTTCCGAAAAACGTCTGCCGAAAAATATTGCTGTTCTTGGCAGTAGAATTCTTGCTGATATTTACGGTTTAAAAATAATTGAAGAAAATCTGCAGGATGCGAAAGAAAATTATACGAGCTTTATGATGGTGGAGAGAATCTGAGAACTTTAAAAATATCCGCGCGATGAACCAAAATTATTCGGGTTATCATTCTCAAACCGCCACTTAAAAGTTCTTCATTAAATTCCATACCAATACTGACAGGCAAACCTTCCAGCATCGCACTTATAGTATGCATAGCGCTATTGTCACCACTTTCATAATCCCGCAGTAATTTCGCAATCTCACTTTCGCCTGTTGGCGTAAAATCGCCTCTTCTGAAACAAGTCCGCTTTAATCCTTCTTCGTCTATTTTATAAACCGGCTTATTACCAACCTGTAAATCTTCCGGCATAGCGAATTCTTTTAAAGCCTCGGCGAGATCCGGTAGATAGCTTTCATCTGAAATAGTGGCTTCTTTGGACATGCTAGACCTTAGCCTAGACTGAAAAAACCGTTTTGTAAAGATTGATTTAAAAAGATAAATGTGTTATAATATGCTCAACAAATAACAGAAATAAATATGCGGGGCACTACAAATTTAAAAATACAATCAACATGTCCGGATTTTTATGACCACGGAGAAGATCTCGTTGCCGGATTTTTATCTATGGCAGACACACCTGTAAATTTAAAAAATAAAACGGAACTCCTCCCCGAAATGACTACCTCTATTCTTGAGACAGCATATAAAGAAGACGGTTGCACCGATGAAATCAAAGCCTCCGCTTTTAAGCAATTTGCCCGCAATTATCTTAGAACGGAGGGACGGGGAAGCTTGGAAACTATTTTCAACGAAATAATACGGCTGGAAGAACCGGTTTCTCTAAGAAATTATTTGCTGGGTATTTATAGAAAACTACGAGATGAATTTGAAAAACAATTTGATGCAAAAAGTTTTGCCGGAAAGAGAGTGGAAGATACTGCGGCGAGAACGGGAGAAAAAGCGAAGACAGCAATCGGGCTTGAACTGGATCCGGAAACTGAAGCAAGACTTGGCTATGCGCAAGTTGATCCGAAGCGGGATATTGGCGGAAGAGGCACCAATCCTTGACCTATGAGAAAATGAATATTGAAGCCGGTTTTCTGGTTAACCCCATAACGCCATGCGGGCGAACATATTATGTATGTCTGCTTTTGCTTTTATTCTTTCAATCCCCTCGTCCGTGGAATCTTCATTAAGTTCCGCAAGCGTTCCGTCTAAAATAAAAAACTTACTGTAGGTTTCAGAGACCTCTAGATTCATTTTTTTTGTGGAACGAGGACCTGTGATTTTTAAAAGAAATTTATCCGTAGGATCGCGCGTTATACGGCGCGGATCTCCATCGGCTGTAACTACATCGCAATATTTAAATGTATCCCCGAGTTCTCCTGACAATTTAAGAAGCTTACCGAGTATTTCCTGTGTTAGAGGATGCCCGGGGGCTTCTCCTTCTGTACTTTCTGCTTTTTTATTTTCCTGTGGTGTATCTGTTGTTTCTGACATAAATTTTATAAATTAAATATTAAAAAAACTTTAGTTTCCGCGGCGAGAGCGCCCCGGCAAGCGGGACTTTCAAGGCTCTCACCGCACCGGCATTATTCCGAGGCGTTTCTTCCATCTCACTACGGTTGTCGGACTGATTTTTACAAAACGCGCGATGGTTCTAATCGGTATTTTTACTTTTAATAAATCTACAGTCCTGCGGATTTTTATAGATTCACTGCGCAAACCGAAGTGGAATTCTTTGCGATGCGCGCTCCACGTTTTTCCGCATGCTCTACAGCGCAAACGGTTGCGTTTTTTATCATGGATAGCGGTTACTTCGGATCCGCATTTAGGGCAACCTGATTGTGAAATATTTTGGTGCATAAAAAAACACGAGATTCTTGCGAACTTCGTGTGGTGATTAAGCGCTAATTCTTCTGTCTTATGTTAATTATCAGAAGAGCTCACCACGAAGTTCGTGGAGCTCATCATCATGGAGTTAAACTTTAAGGCAGAATTTATCATATTCTGCACGCAGTATAACGGGCGTTTGACAATTGTCAAGGATGTTGTGCCTGCATATGGTGAAACGTAGCCACTTGATTAATGCATCAAAACTGGGTAAGAATGAAGCCTTCCATGAAATCCACCTCCCAAACAAACACATTAGGGAACCTCTCTATTACTCCACAAGAAATAGCCGCCGATTATTTTGAGGGCGATACTGCTTATGAACAATATTTAGAGGTGTTGGAATCTGCAAATAACGGTGTGATGCCGGTTGATTATGCAAAACTCACAGTTATTACACGCTCATCGGATCCCGTAGAATATAAGGGACGATACGAAGCAATGACCCGATTTTTACAAGGTCATTATCATGCGTCAATCCAAGGATTGATCGCCCTAAAGACTTTAGGCGTATTAGAAGGACAAGAACAAACTACCTCGCATTTTGATCCCAATTTATTGGAACCTTTTAACATGAGTAGTAAATATTTTGAATTATTAGCCATGCTAAGCTCATTTGAATTTTGGACGGGCAATATTGGTTTGCGAAACACTACTCCCAATAGAACCTCAAAAGACTTAACTTTATTAACTCGTGATGTGGCGGATCAAGAATCAAGGGGGGTTGTTGATGAATTTATAGAAAAACTTAAAGGTGAAGGTATATGTACGCCTTTTGAAGAAAAGCGTACGAAACGCGCCGGACGCGTAGTTGTCCCCGTTGCCCGTCTCATTTCTTTAATGAATGGAATGGTCGGCAGAAAATCACAAATGGATCACACATTTCCTAAAATCATTGAACGTGCCTATCTATCACTAAGCCATGGAAATAGCGAGGCCGAACGCCAAGAAGCTTTCCGCATTTTACAAGATTTTATATTGGCTTTTTTTGTTATCAGAACGGCGCATAGACAAGATCATGGATATAGCGGGTGGATTGTTTCACATAAAAATAAAAAAACTGCGCAACAACGAAGCGCTTTATTCAAAGAAATAATGGGGAAAGGCCGTTTTGATCACTTAAAATACAGTTTAAATCCGGAAAAAAATACGAGTGGACAGGGATATTCTTATCTAACGCGCGTTACTTTTCACGACATGCAAGAAAGCGATATCGAATGTATTCGCGAAGAATTCAGAAGTCGTATTGAGGAAATCATACCTGCATAAGTTCAGATACATATTGCACTCTATATGGTCATGAACCCTATGGAACGCCGGTCTTTTCTAAAGTCAACGTAAAGGCGATGGGATAAAATCCATTGTATTCCGGAAAAGGATTCCTGTATTCTTTTATATCATTTTCATCAGTGGACAATTTTTTCGCCCGTAAACCAAATTGTTGAAAATAATCGGGATTTGCTTCCACTTTAATGTCACTCTTCCTATCCGGTCTCCCGCCAATAAACCATTCATCTGGAATAAAATTTGGCGTGTTCATTTCCGTTATATGTATTTCTCCTCCTTCAACTAAAACTCTGGAAGCTTCTCTTAAAAATGCAGCCAGCACATCGGCATTTTTATAAAAAGACCCGAAGACGTTATTAAATATTAATTCATCAACGGTACCATCGGCAAAAGGCATACTTCCGGCATCCGCCAATATAGAACTAAAATTTCTTTCGCCCCTGTATTTTTCCGCTTCACTTTTCGCGGCATTAAATTTTTCTCCTTTATGCAGAGTATTCACTGAAACATAATATTCATTTTCTTTAATTCCCCTTTTTGCACAGAAAGCCGTTGGTATTGTTTCACTTCCAACTTCTACCACCAAACGTCTGCGTTCTGTTTCAAATTGAGTGTCGGCTGATTCCATCATAGATTTTGATTAAGGGTGTATTA
>JBBUCQ010000076.1:0-2394 GCA_038057715.1 Patescibacteria group bacterium
TTTTCCTTTTGCAATTCCCGCGATTTTCCTTATAATACTCGCGTTGTAATTTAACCAACCTATATGTCTGATGATCTAAAACTTACGCGGAATTTCGGAATTATCGCCCACATTGATGCTGGAAAAACCACTACTACGGAGCGCGTGCTCTTCTACACGGGTAGAAAACACAAAATCGGCGAAGTACACGAAGGCGCCGCTGAAATGGACTGGATGGAACAGGAAAAAGAACGCGGAATTACGATTACGGCAGCGGCAACAACCTGTTTTTGGAAACCGACTATTGAAGACACTAATAAATACAGATTTAATATTATAGACACTCCAGGACACGTTGATTTTACGGCGGAAGTTGAACGATCTCTGCGCGTTTTGGACGGCGGAGTCGTTGTTTTTGACGGCTCTCAAGGCGTTGAACCGCAATCTGAAACTGTCTGGCGGCAGGCTGATAAATATAATGTGCCACGTCTGGCTTTCGTAAATAAAATGGATAAAGTGGGCGCGGATTTTTACATGAGCTTGGATTCAATTCATGACAGGCTTTCAAAATCAGCGGTGGCTGTACAATTACCAATAGGCTACGAAAGCAGTTTTAGCGGAATTATTGATTTGATTTTACGAAAAGCCTATAAATCCGAGGGTGAGAATGGCGAAAAAATAGTTGAAATCCCGATTCCGGACGATATGAAAGACAAGGTTGAAGAATATCGCCATAAGGTCGTTGAAAAAGCTTCCGAATTTGACGATGAATTAATGGGGAAATATATTGAAGGGAAAGAATTAACGATTCCCGAAATCCGCCGCGGATTGCGTGCCGGCGTTTTAAAAGGAGAAGTATTCCCTGTATTCACGGGCAGTTCGTTGAAAAATATGGGAGTGCAATTTATTCTGGATTCCGTTTGTTTTTATCTCCCATCCCCTCTTGATACTCCGCCTGTAAAAGGCATAAATCCGCGTACCGGCAAAGAAGAAGAACTTACGGCCGATGCCAAAAAACCATTCGTTGCGCTTGCCTTTAAAATCGCCACGGATCCGTTTGTCGGCAAACTCGCATTCTTCCGCGTTTATGCAGGAACAATTAAAACGGGCTCTTATGTTTTCAATACGACAAGCGAACAGCGCGAACGTGTTGGACGCATGGTTAGAATGCATGCAAATCACCGCGAAGAAATTGATGAAGTTTCAGCCGGAGATATCGCGGCTTTAATCGGTCCAAAACAAACTTTCACGGGCGATACTCTTTGCGATCCCGACCATCCTTTAATTTTGGAAACAATCGAATTTCCCGATCCCGTTATCGCAATCGCCATTGAACCGAAAACAAAAGCGGATCAAGAGAAAATGGGGCTTGCTCTGCAAAAACTTGCTGAAGAAGATCCGACTTTCCAAGTTAAAACAGACGATGACACGGGACAAACAATTATTTCCGGCATGGGTGAATTGCATTTGGATATTATAGTTGATCGTATGCGCCGCGAATTTAAAGTTGAAGCAAACGTTGGTACGCCGCAAGTTGCATATAAAGAAACGGTTCTGCGCGAAGCGGAAGGCGAAGAAAAATACGTTAAACAAACGGGTGGCCACGGTCAATACGGACACGTGGTGCTTTCTGTCAGACCTCTTGAACGCGGAAAAGGTTACGAATTTGTTGACTCAATAGTAGGTGGTAGAATTCCGCGTGAATTTATTCCAGCTGTTGATAAAGGTATCAAAGAAGCCTTAACTCGCGGAGTTGTCGCCGGTTATCCTCTCGTTGATATTCAGGTTGAACTCACGGACGGCAGTTACCACGATGTTGACTCTTCGGAATTGGCGTTTAAAATCGCCGGCTCTCTCGCTTTCCAACAAGCGGCAAGAGCCGCAAGTCCGGTTTTGCTTGAACCTATTATGAAAGTTGAAGTTGTCAGTCCGGAAAATTTCTTCGGCGATGTTATGGGAAATTTAAGTTCGCGCAGAGGAGGAATTTATGAAACCGGCGATCGCGGCATGGCGAAATTTATTAAAGCGAATGTTCCGCTGGCTGAAATGTTCGGCTATGCAACCGACTTAAGATCAATGACCCAAGGCCGCGCTTCATACAGCATGGAATTCGGTTTTTACGAAAAAGCGCCTAATAATATTACGGAGAAAATTAAAGAAGTGAGAGGCACCGGAACTGCACGCGCGTAAAAAAAGTTTTGAACATACATCCCGTACTAGTTCATAATTTTTCAAGTGGAATTTGTTGATTTTTAATTTAAATAAACTACAGTAAGAGTCCCATATGAAGACAAAAGACAATAAACCGGTGACTCTTAAACAGCTAAATCAAGCGCTTAAACCCATTTTGGGCAGATTTGGAGGGATAGATAACAAATTTGAGGCGATAGATAAACGTTTCGAAGCAGTAGATAG
>JBBUCQ010000076.1:2494-19162 GCA_038057715.1 Patescibacteria group bacterium
GAGGGATAGATAACAAATTTGAGGCGATAGATAAACGTTTCGAAGCAGTAGATAGACGTTTCGAAGCAATAGAATATAGATTGGAAGTTCTTGAGAAAGCCGTTCACAATTTTGAAGAAACATTTAAAGAAAATTTCACAAGAATGTACAATCATATTGACGCATTTATGAAACGGACAGAATCCAACGGACACGAAATTCTTTTCCTCGGAAGACAACACGATGATTCAGGGTCTGTGCACACATAATTTTTACAGATGGAAGGCACACATATTGTTCAGTTCAAGGAACGACGACGAAGCTATACCAATGGGTACAGCAAGGAGGAGTGACGCAGAAATGGACAATATGTGTGCCTTCCCTACGGGTTAGAGAGGAATGTGGCTATCTTCTACGTTACTCGTCGCTTGTGTATCGCAGTGGATACACTGCGCTCCTCGCGCCTTGAATCCAGCCACATTCCTCTCTAACCATCGCAAAAATTATGTGTGCGCAGACCCTAGCAAAATATTGCACTGAAAAAATCGCCTATCCGGTATATGGCAGGAATTAATAGAGAAAAACGTAAAAAATGAACATTTTCCCTTGCCATCCTCTTTTTCTTGCTATAAAATCCTTCCCGCATGTCCTAAAATTGTAATTTAGGCATTATACTCTTAATCACCTAATCCTCTAACCCCTAATTATATGGCAGAACAAGTAAAGTTCGATCGAAGCAAACCTCACGTTAACGTCGGTACAATCGGTCACGTTGACCACGGAAAAACAACTTTAACAGCGGCAATTACAATGGTATGCGCGGCAAAATGGCCAAGCGCGTCAAACAAACCTGTACGCTATGACCAAATTGATAATGCTCCTGAAGAAAAAGAACGCGGAATTACGATTGCGACTTCCCATCAGGAATATGAAAGTCCAAAGCGCCACTATGCTCACGTGGATTGTCCGGGACATGCCGACTATATTAAAAACATGATTACCGGCGCGGCCCAGATGGACGGAGCTATTTTGGTCGTATCCGCCGCCGATGGACCGATGCCGCAGACACGCGAACATCTTCTTTTGGCACGCCAAGTGAACGTTCCTTATGTCATCGTTTTCATGAATAAAATGGATATGGCTGATCCGGATATTGCTCAATTAACGGAAATGGAAATTCGCGAATTACTCACAAAATACGGTTTCCCGGGAGACAAAACTCCTATTATTAAAGGTTCAGCTTTGAAAGCCATGGAAAATCCAACTGATGCGGAAGCGCAAAAACCGATTTTGGAATTGATTGAAGCTCTTGATTCTTATATCCCTGTTCCGGAACGTCCTATTGATAAGCCGTTTTTGATGCCTGTTGAAGATGTATTTTCAATCAAAGGCCGTGGAACTGTTGCCACAGGTCGTGTTGAACAAGGAATTGTAAAAATCAATGAAGAATTGGAAATTGTTGGCATCAAAGCCACAAGAAAAACCGTTGTAACAGGCGTTGAAATGTTTAGAAAATTGCTGGATCAAGGCCAGGCCGGAGACAACGTCGGACTTCTCCTCCGCGGTATTGAAAAAGAAGAAATTGAACGCGGACAAGTTTTGGCGAAACCGGGATCCATGACGCCTCATACAAAATTTGAAGCTGAAGTTTACGTTCTATCAAAAGAAGAAGGCGGCAGACATACTCCGTTTTTCAAAGGCTACAAGCCGCAATTCTACATGAGAACGACTGACGTAACAGGCGGAATTGAATTGCCTGCCGGAGTTGAAATGGTTATGCCGGGCGATAATGCAAAATTCGTAGTTACTCTCGGAACGCCGATTGCTATGAATGAAGGTCTTCGCTTCGCCATCCGTGAAGGAGGCAAAACTGTCGGAGCCGGAGTAGTAACGAAAATTCTTGAATAAAAATTTTATTTTTTAATAATAGGCTACGCTCGGCTAGCCTCGCTTCGCCTGATGGCCGTTTCCGCACAAAAAATTCGCATTAAGATCAGAGCGTTTGACCACAAAATCGCCGATGATTCTGTGAGGCAAATTATAGAGACCGCTGAAAAAACCGGCGCGATTATCGCGGGTCCGATCCCCCTTCCGACCAAAATAGACAAATTCACGGTCAACCGCTCAACTTTCGTTCATAAAAATTCCCGCGAGCAGTTCGAAATGCGGACGCACAAACGGCTTATTGATATTACAGAATCCACTCCGAAAACAATTGAGGCTCTTTCGTCCTTGAGCCTTCCCGCAGGCGTTGATATTGAGATTAAAATGATTACGCCGAAGGTTGCGAAGCAGTAGATTTTTCCCTAAGTGCAGGAAGCGTTCTTTGTACGAAGGTATCAATCGCTCCTAATATTTCTCGCGGTTTTGTTGCACTTTCAAAAATATCTCTTATTTCGTTCAATGCATTTTTTAATTCCGGAACTTTATCCGAATTATCTCCAACAAAACCACTAAGATTTTCTATAAAAACGCTAAACCATTGCGCGCACATATCAAAATTAACATCTAAATCTCCAGTCGCTCCCATAAAACTATCGCGAACCTCCCCAAGTAATTCCGCCGTTCCGTTCATACGGGAACATAAAGAATCAAAACATTTCGCATTCCCCATCAACCGTTCTGAAACTCTTCTTTTTTCTAATCTTTTCATTAAAACATTCCGTCTGGATTGTTCGCCATCACGGCTTTTCCACGGCAATTTAACAATACCTTCTATGAGACGTCTAAATCCTATAATCGCAGTTTCCACATCTCCTCTTCTCCTAATGGCATCATTATAAGTAAGTTTCAAAAGCTCAATTACGCCGCAATTCCGATCAGTCAGAGCTTCATCAAAATAAGGGTCATCGGTACTCAATAATGACTCGACGTCTTCCTCCAAAAACCTACGTAAATTTTCATCTTCAATATTTGCATTAAATAAATCTGCAATGCATTTCCTGACTGTATCTCTGTTGGATGCTAGAGCAGATACCACCGAATAACCGACCGGTTTACGCGCCCCCAGAAAATAGTCGGCTCTTTTTAATTCTCCAAACAATTGAGGCAAATTATGCGCTCCCGTACTGTTGGCGCCATTTGCAAGGCTTATATTCAATTTCTCGGCGCCGAATTGTCCAACAGCTTCCACCAAAGAATCTTTATCCACCGCTTCTTCCAAACGGTCTGATAATTTTTTAAAGTGCAAATCCAAATCAGGACGTTTAGCGTCAAAATGATACAATGCGCTGATTAAAGATTTTCTGACCTTTAATTCATTTGATTCACCTAACTTGATTTCGGAAATTTTATTAAAATAAGCCGTTAAAACCGGATCCAACTGTTCTACTCTAAAATGGGGACAAAATTCTAAAATTTCAGTCAAACAGTTTAATCTGCCTGTCCCGGGATGGAGAACATCACTAAATTGTTCGTGAGGTAAAACGGCCAAAACAGCTTGTGCACTAATATTGTCATCGAACCCTGCGGACAAACGCCGAGCTTCAGCAGTAACAATATTTCTGTCTCCGGTTTCAAAAAATAACTTTCTTAGTGTTTTCATTATTCCAAAAAATCCGTAAACTCTGTCTTGGAAAATAGGTTCAAAATCCATACTAAAAACATCGGGAACTAATGTCTCTAAAGCGCCTGTTATAGCCGATATTTGTTCATCGCTAAAATCCAATCTTTTTAACTCTTCTTCAAAAAGCAAAAATATTTTATCTACTAAAGCGCGTCTTCCTTCTGGGGTATCCGGAATACTGCACGCGCTAAGCGGAGTATTTGGGCACCTTTGTGTCGGTTTAACAGAATTTTCCTCCATCGTGAGGGCAAATGTCTTAAACGTATCCATATCATCCAGTTCCGGATAGAGAGGATCGGTCGGAATATGAAGAGGAATATAGCCAAGCGGGTCCAAATTATCTGAAGACATTTGCAACATAAAAAATAATTTTAATATTAAAGAGGCTTTGAAATATCATTAATCGCAGTCGTAAAACTATCCACATCGGCCGCCGCTTTCAAGCCAACATCTAAACGTTCCAGTCTTGCTGTAACTTCTTCAGGTTTACTCAAATCGCAAACATTTAAATTATTTAACAAGGCATTCCAAAATTTTGCTTTTGCAAACTCGGGCATGGACATTTTTTCAACCATACGTCCTATATTTTCTCTATATGCAACTACTACACCTTCAAAAGCGGATTTAAATGGTCGATATTTTTCTTTAACGGCCGGATAAAGCCTCGCATTTGACTCTTGGAATAGACACGTTTGCTGAAGAAACAAGACTCTTTCCACTCTCGTATGCATAACACTATTTCTAACAGAAGCTTCCAATCCATTTAACGGTTCAGGCATACCATCAACAACTTTATCTTCTCCGAGCAATTCCGCTTCCTTTAAAGCGTTTTCTCCATTCCCTTTTTTAGCACATTTACTTGTATATGAAACCAGCAAGCGCAACATCTCTAGCGTTCCATGACATCTACCGCTAACAAAAGCGACAAATTGATCCGGATATTTTTCAGGATCAGGCATTGCGCGTTCCAATGATGCTCTAAGTTCACCTAATTGTTGATGATTAAAACCATTATCTCCAGACGAAGCGATAAATAAATCAAGCAGTCTTACATTAAGAGCCTGTCTTCCCGGTATATCTTCAGGAACAGCCAAAGCGTCATAAGTAGGCTGTGGCGTATCTTTAGTAGGCTTAGTTGAACCTTCATCTACAGCTTTAAATAATATCCCCAATCTTGTAAATTCCGAGTTAGATGCATCTATTTGTGTAAGCATAAATTATTAAAATTAAATAATAAGAAAGTAATATAGCGAGTTATTGACCATTTGTCAAGGGGATTTGGCGCGATTTTGAAAAACAGATTGTAATTAATAATAATATTATATATACTATTATTATTACTATGATTTATAATACAAAAACAGCTTCGGTTACTGAATTGCGCCAAAATGCCACCGGTCTTTTAAGAGAAATTGGGGAAACCCATGAGCCTATTTTTATACTTCAACACAGCAAAAAAGCCGGCGTTTTGGTTGACGCTGAAACGTTCGCTGATTTAATAGAAGCCCATATGGATAAAAGAGACTACGAAATAGCAGAAGAAGCGCTTGAAAATAAAAGAGAAAAAACTTACACCTTTGATGATATAAAAAAAATGGAAATTTAAAGAATAAAAGAATATATGTTTAATATTCTTTTCAGGCAGCAGGCAGCAAAAAGACTTTTAAAAATCAATGAGCCTTATTTCTCGGCAATAAAAAAGGAAATTCTGCTTTTGCAGAAAAATTATTTTCCTGCCGGCAAAAATTGTAAAAGACTGCAGGGGAAAGAAAAAGATTTGTATAGAATACGCATAGGAAATTACAGATCCTTATATCACGTAGATCACGGCAAAAAAACAATCACTGTCTTACGGATTTTCAATAGAAACGAAGGGTATTGATTAGGGAACCGCCAAAAAAGGCAGTTTGTACTTTACCACGAAAACTATTGATTATCATCAGCCGAAACACTTTCCGGAGAACCCGTTCGGACATCTGCACACCAACACACTGGTTGACCATTCGCTAATGGTTCTACCGTATTCCTCACCATGCCGGCCGATATACTTTGAGCGGTTTCAACAAAATCGCTTGGAACATCGTGACACACATACGGTTCCGGATGGCTTCCATGCGAACATTTAACGTCTATCTTTTCCCCTCTTGAATTTATCGCTGAATCGCTTGACCAACACCCTCCCTGATCTACGTCTTTTTTCCCCATCTCCTGTAGCTTCCTTTCACATGCATCACCAGCGGCTGATTTAACGGCATCCGGAATAAACTCAAAAACCCGCGTTGCCAAAATACCATCCATCTGTAATCCCGGCTCTACAATCATACAATCTACGAAATTACCTCCTTCCTGCCTGCCTTCACCTTTAACTCCCCATTCCTGGAAAATTGGGGCACACGTTTCTTGAATCCGCTGACGGCGAGCTTCTGACCAAGCGATTAGCTCACTATTAGGTTTTACCGCATCCTTTCCCGTGGCACAACCACCCAAACAGGCCGCTGCTGTTAATACCGCTGCTGTATTTAAGGTTTTACTCATATATTATAAAATCAAAGGATAAAAATGGTTATCTTCCGCATTTAATGTCTTGAATTTTTGCTCCCCGGGCAAGAGTTACACTAACACAAATTGTATCGTCATCTTTCTCTGGACCATATGTTCTGGCGCTTTTCCTGTCGAAGCCGGGTACTTTTACTCGACCATCCACCCCTATCCGTCCTTCTTTAACAAAAAACACCTTACTACAAGCTTGTTCTACCATATATTGTATAGCCTGCATTTTTGCAATTTCAGTATCAACATTGGGTTCAAAGCCAAATCTTTCTTCCACACATGCTGTAGCGGAATTATCGGACGAAACACCTTCTTCTGTAACGCCCAGTTGAGCCAGAAGCTCCTGCCTTATGTTCGCTCTATCTTCTTCAAATGCTTTATCTTTCTTTACCGCACCCCCTCCAGTAGCACAACCGCCCAAGCAGGCTGCTAAAACCAGTAAAGTATTTTTCATAAATAAAAAAGTTAACGAAACAAGACGTCATTATAGCTAAAGCTTGAGCTTTGTCAAGGGATTTTGGCGCAATTTTAACAGGCAAAATTGACTTTCCTTTCCCCAACCTGTAATTTTCCCCTGCACCCAAGGAAAACAAGGGCAATCAGGTCAAAATATGTTAGCAGAAAGATCCAGGCGCCTCCTTAAAACGGGGCATTAAGTCCAAAATCTTCCGGTTTAGACCACTAACCACTACTTATATGCCCGGCATTCTAGGCCGCAAACTCGGCATGACACGCGTATTCCAAGACGATGGCAATGTGATCCCTGTCACTCTTCTTTCTTGCCCACCTTCAACGGTGACACAAGTAAAGACGGCTGATAAAGACGGATATCCTGCGATAGTCCTAGGTTTTGAGGCATTAAAAAAACCTAAAAAAACCAAGAAATTCCGCAGACTTAAAGAGTTTTCCGTTGAAAAACCTGAAGATTATAAAGTCGGAGATCTGGTGACTGTTGAAAAATTAAAGGAAGTAAAAGAGGTGACGATAAGCGGTATTTCAAAAGGAAAAGGGTTTGCAGGGTTTATAAAGCGTTGGCATTTCTCTTCCGGACCGGGAGGTCACGGCAGTCATCACAAAAGAGAACCGGGTTCAATCGGAGCGCGTTCAAAGCCGGGTCGCATACATAAAGGCAAAAAAATGGCGGGGCACATGGGCTTCAACAGGAGAACCATTAAGCACATTCCCGTAATCCAAATTGATACTGAAAAAAATATCCTCGCGGTAAAAGGGCAAGTGCCCGGACCAAGCGGAGGAATAATAGAAATAAAGTTTTAATATGAAAATCCCACTATATTTACAAGACGGCAGTAAAAAAGGAGAAGTTGAAGTTTCTGAAAAGGTCTTCGGGATTGAACCGAATCAGGCGCTGATACATAAAGCTCTTGTAATACAGCTTGGAAACGCACGGCATCCGATCGCACACACTCTTCTAAAAGGAGAAGTCCGAGGCGGAGGTAAAAAGCCGTACCGCCAAAAAGGAACGGGACGCGCACGTCAAGGTTCGAGCAGAAATCCGCATTTCCGCGGCGGCGGCGTTGCTTTCGGTCCGAGAAATACAAGAAATTTTCAAAAAAGATTACCGAGACAAGAACGAAGAATGGCTCTTGCCGGAGTATTATCGGAAAAATTCAAGGGAGGACGTATTTCAGCTCTTGAAAGTTTCACGACCGACATTCCAAAGACAAAATTTTTCGCAAAAATGATCGCCGCTTTGCCTTTTAAGGCAAAAATTCTTTTTGTTCTCCCTGAAAAAAATGAAACCGTAACGAGATGTTCCAGAAATCTTCAAAAAGTTAAAATTTCCCAAGTCGGATTCCTTAACGTGGCGGATTTATTAAAATACGAAGACGTCGTTTTCTTCAAAGACGCCGTTTCTAAACTGGAAAAAAATTATGAATAATTTTGATTTTATTATAAAGCCGGTAATAACCGAAAAAGCGACAGGCGCCGAGGCAAAAGGCAAATATCAATTCTTTATCCGGAACCGCTCCACGAAAGTTGATATTAAAAAAGCTTTTGAAAAATTATACGGAGTAAAGGTTGTAAAAGTGAACGTGATAAATACTCCGGAGAAAAATAAACTCGGAAAAAATCGCAAACAGCAGATAAAAAAACATTCATTAAAAAAAATAATAATAACAACCAAGGGCAAAAAAACCATTGATGTTTTAAAGCCTAAGATAAAATAATATGCCGGTACGATCCTACAAACCGACGACTCCAGGACAGCGCTTCAGAATAAGTCTGACTTACGAAGAGCTTACGAAACACACGCCTGAAAAGCGCTTGTGTAAGCATATCCAAAAACACGCCGGTCGCAATAACCAAGGTAGACTGACCGTGCGTCATCGTGGCGGAGGCAACAAGGTTCTTTACAGGATGATTGATTTCAGACAGACTAAAAAATTAAATATTCCGGGGAAAGTGACAGCTATTGAATACGATCCTTTCCGCACATGTTTTATTATGCTGGCAACTTATGCCGACGGCGAAAAACTTTATCACATCGCACCGGAAGGAATTAAGGTCGGCACATCTATTATTACGAAACCGATTGCGAAAATCCGCGTAGGCAACCGCATACAATTAAAAAACATTCCGGTGGGCTTTGAAATTCATAACCTTGAATTAACCATGGGCAAGGGAGGGCAAATGATTCGTTCGGCAGGATCCTCGGCGCGTTTGATTTCTCTGGAAGGTCCTTATGCACAAGTTGAATTGCCGTCAAAAGAAATTCGTTTTGTGCATAAAGACTGTTATGCTTCAATAGGACGTGTCAGTAACGTTGATCATAATCTTATTTCGCTCGGCAAAGCCGGACGCGCAAGATGGAAAGGTTTGCGCCCGGAAGTACAGGGTAAAGCCATGAACCCGATCGACCATCCTCACGGCGGAGGAGAAGGAGGAACCCCTATCGGTCTTAAACATCCGAAAACTCCGTGGGGCGCGCCGGCGCTCGGATTTAAGACGCGCAAACGCAATAAATGGACGAGCAGATTCATAGTAAAAACACGAAAAGGGAAACAATTAATCAAAATTGACTAACCTACTCTTATGTCACATAGAAGTGCAAAAAAAGGACCACATCTCGATGCCAAGTTGATGAAGAAAGTTGCGGCGTTGAATGCAATCGGTCAGAAAAAAATCGTAAAAACCTGGGCGAGGGCATGTCATATCCCGCCCGAATTCGTAGGACATACATTCGGAGTTCATAACGGGAAGCAACATATCCCTGTCTATATAAGTGAAAATATGGTGGGACACAGACTCGGAGAATTCTCCCCTACTCGCAAATTTAAAGCTCATGGAGGCAAACTCGCCCGCGAAGTCGGAGCGGCAGCCCCGCCAAGCGGGGGAGCTCCTGGAGCACCGGCAGTAGCGGGGGCACCAGTAGTGGCGGCCACGCCGGCAGCAGCACCAACTCCGAAAAAGTAATAATCCAACCAAACAACAATGAAAGCAATTAGACGTTATCTGCGCATCTCCTCAAAAAAAGTGAATCTTGTAGCCGGGCTCGTGCGCGGCAAACCGGTGACTGAAGCAATCAATTTTCTCCAGTTTACCCCGAAAAAAAGCGCTAAACCGTTGATGGAAGCTATCAGATCCGCGGCGGCAAACGCTGAACAAAATTTCAAGCAAAAAAGAGAAGATTTATATATAAGTAAGATAGTTGTAAATGAAGGAGCCACATTAAAAAGATCAAGACCGGTATCCCGCGGCAGATCACATCCTATATTGAAAAAAACATCTCATATAACAGTAGAACTATCAGTTAAAACTAAATAATTATGGGGCAAAAAGCACATCCAATCGGGTTGAGACTGGGAATCAATAAGACTTGGGACTCAACATGGTTCGCAGGCAAACATGATTATGCAAAAATTTTGCATCAAGATCTCGCTATCCGAAAAGCGGTGACTGAAAAACTCATTGAAGCCGGCGTATCTCAAATTGAAATCCAAAGAAACGCAAACCAAGTTACATTGAATATTCACGTAGCGCGCCCGGGTCTCGCAATCGGCAGTCAAGGCGCGGCGATTGATAATCTGCGTAAATCATTGGAAGCCAAATTTAAGGATAAATTTAATATTAATATTAAAGAAATTAAAAAACCCTATCAAAATGCTTTTATAATCGGCGAATTAATAGGGAAACAAATTGAAAAACGCATCCCCTATCGCCGAGCCTGCAAAATGTCCATTGAACGAGCCATGGAATCCGGCGCAAAAGGAATAAAAATAAATGTTGCAGGAAGGCTTAACGGCGTTGAAATCGCACGAAGTGAATTTTTTGCAAACGGCAAAATTCCTCTCCAAACTTTCCGCTCCGATATTGATTATTCTTACTACAGGGCAATAACAACTTACGGAACCATCGGGGTAAAAGTGTGGGTGTATAAGGGCGAAATTTTTAATTGATCTAATTTCTAATAACTAATCATGTTTCAACCGGCAAAGACTAAATACAGAAAATGGCATAGATTACGCGGCGGAGAGCACGGAGTTGCGACGTCAGGTACAACATTGGCTTTCGGTTCTTACGGAATCAAAGCTATGTCCGGCGGAGAAATTAATTCACGCCAATTGGAAGCCGCAAGAAAAGCCATTACTCACCACTTTAAACGCGGCGGAAAAATGTGGGTAAGAATATTCCCGCATCAGCCGATTACGAGAAAAGCGGCAGAAGTCCCAATGGGCGCCGGGAAAGGAAATGTGGAATTTTACGTATCAATGGTTAAAAAAGGTCACGTACTCATGGAAATAGACGGCGTACCGGAAGATATCGCAAGAAAAGCCGTTTACCTCGCAGGCAGTAAATTGCCTGTCAGAACAAGATTTGTAACCTCTATTCACTAAATTTATGGTTGAACTTGTAGAATTAAAAAAATTGACGCTCCGAGAACTGGAAGAAGAATTTCAGAAGTCTCACTTTGATCTTTTGAAACTAAAACTGGCCGTATCTTCACGCCAATCAAAGGCAACGGCAAAGCTGAAATCCTTGCGGAAATACATTGCAAGAATTAAAACTATAAAACGCATGATGGCGCAAGAAAAAGCGCCGGAAAACGCCAAAAGTCCTGTAATTAAATAATCTTTTATTTATGAGAACAAAAACAGGTATAGTAACAAGCACAAAAATGGACAAGACGATTGTGGTCCGCGTGATATCCCAAACAACGCATCCGAAGTATAAAAAAAGAATAAGTACTTCCAAGAAATTCTATGCGCATAATCCTGAAGAAAATGTCGTCAAAGAAGGAGACAAAATCACGATTTACGAAACACGGCCACTATCAAAACTTAAAAGATGGACGACGGTAAAACCTAACCCAACAAAATGATTCAACAAGTATCCAGATTAGTTGTTGCAGATAATTCCGGCGCAAAGTCGGTTAAATGCATAAAAGTGCTCGGCGGAAGCGGACGCAGATATGCGAGTCTCGGCGATATCATAGTTGTAGACGTTAAAGAAGCGGCTCCGCGCGGACAAGTGAAGAAAAAAACAATAGAACGCGCTGTAATTATACGTACACGCAAAGAAGTTGGAAGAAAAGACGGCACATATATCCGCTTTGACGACAACGCATGCGTAATCATCTCAAAAGAAGGTGAACCTAAGGGAACACGCGTCTTCGGACCGGTTGCCCGCGAACTGCGCGAAAAAGGTTTTCAAAAAATTATATCACTTGCCCCTGAAGTATTATGAAATTAAAACTTAATGACAATGTGCTGGTAATTGCCGGAAAATACCGCGGGAAAAAAGGCAAAATTCTGCGCGTATTCCATAAGCTGAACAAGATAGTCGTGGAAAAAATCAATATCCGCACAAAGCATGTTAAAAAACATCAAGGAGCGGCGGGGCAAAAAATCCACTTTGAAGCTCCCATGGATCCTTCTAATGTTATGGTAATATGTCCGCACTGTGAAAAAACCACGCGCGTGGCTCACTTAATTCTTAAAACCGGGAAAAAACAGCGCGTGTGCAAGAAGTGCAAACAGAGCATTGATCAGGTTGTAGAAATAAAGAAAACCAAGAAAAGATAAAACCCTATGGATACATTACAAAAAACATATCGCGAAAAAATTGTGCCGCAGATGATGCAGATTCTCGGAGTCAAAAATCCGCACGCTGTGCCGCGCATTAAAGCCATAAAAGTCAATGTCGGCATAGGAAGCCATGTTGTCGCCGGCAAAGATCCCGAAGAGATTGTAAAAAATGTTGTGGCGATAACGGGGCAAAAACCTGTTGTGCCAAAATCCAAAAAGGCGATTTCCAACTTTAAACTGAAAATCAATATGCCGTCTGGAGTGGTTGTGACTCTGCGGGGAAAACGAATGTATGATTTTCTGACAAAATTAATTCATGTGGTATTCCCGCGCATTAGAGATTTCCGCGGCATATCAAAAAAATCTTTTGATAATCACGGAAATTATTCCATTGGCATTAAAGAACACACTATCTTCCCGGAAATACGCGCAGATGATGTAAGCAAAATACATGGACTGCAAGTTACAATACAAACCAATGCTGGGAATGATAAAAATGCTTTTGAATTGCTAAAAGCATTCGGGTTTCCATTTAAAAAATAATTTTTATGTCACGAAAAGCCCTTAGGGTAAAACAATTAAGACTTAAAGAAAAACTATTCCGCTCCATAGCGACCGGGAAAAAGCCGACGAGAACAACCAGAGTCTATAATCGCTGTAGATTATGCGGAAGAATCGGAGGATATATGAGACGCTTTGATATGTGCAGAATATGCTTCCGAGAACTGGCCAGCAAAGGTCTTCTGCCGGGTGTCACAAAATCTTCATGGTAAACAATCTAACCAACTAATAATCATGATAACCGATCCTATTTCCAACTTTCTAACGAGATTGCGCAATGCAAGCGGTTCACGCAGAAATAGACTGACCATGCATTCCTCCAACATGATAAAAGCCATTACGCAAATAATGGCCGACAGAGGTTTTATATCCAAGTTTGAAGAGGATAAGACGGGGAGAATTGCGGAATTAACAATCACTTTAAGCCCGACCCGCGGACAACTGTCTCTAAAACGTATCAGCAAACCCGGTCAACGAATATATCGCAATCACGATGAAGTCAAACGCGTTAGAAACGGTCTCGGAATCGGAATTTTCTCCACTTCTTCCGGAGTAATAACGGACAAAGAGTGCCGTGAGAAAAAAATCGGCGGCGAATATATATGTGAAATTTTTTAATTTAATAATAGCGCTTCTCTGCGCTCATCGTTATGTCTAGAATAGGAAAACAACCAGTACCGATCCCTTCCGGCGTCCAAATGGATATCAAGGATCAAACCATAACCCTAAAAGGGCCAAAAGGCAGTTTAACTCTTAATTTCCATCCGCGCATAAAAGTTAAAATAGACGGTCAAAATGTTTTAGTGGAACGAAGCGGAGATGAAAATCTTGATCGCGGCTTGCATGGCTTAACTAGAACACTGATAAGCAATGCGATTACGGGCGTCGCAAAAGGATTTTCAAAACAACTGGACATCCAAGGGGTCGGCTATCGCGTGCAATTGCAAGGGAAGAATCTTGAACTTGCTCTTGGATATTCTCATCCTATTAAATTTCCTGCACCGGACGGTATTGCATTTGAAATTGATAAAGATAAAAAGAATATTTTGACCGTATTGGGAATTGATAAATGTCTGGTTGGTCAAGTCTCTGCCGATATAAGAAGTCTGCGCCCGCCGGAACCTTACAAAGGAAAAGGCATACGCTATTTAGGAGAACAAATACGCAGAAAAGCCGGTAAAGCCGCCACTGCGGCCGCTAAAGGATCATAATTTTATATATGAAAACAACAAAATCAGAAAGAAGGGAAAGACGGCATAATAGAATCAGAACGCGATTAAGCGGCACTGGCGCTCGACCGAGGCTGGTCGTGTTCAGAAGTCTGAAAAAGAACTATGCACAGCTTATAGATGATGAAAAAGGTGTTGTAATCGCCGCGGCGAGCGACGCGTCCCCAAAAGCCGGCAAAAAATCCGACCGTGCGAAGTTGGTCGGGCTGGAACTCGCTAAAAAAGCTACGGAAAAGGGGGTTACGGCATGCGTGTTTGATAGAAACGGTTATAAATATCATGGAAGAATAAAAGCAATTGCAGACGGAGCGAGAGAAGGCGGACTTAAATTTTAAATAACTAATTAAACCTATGAGTGAACCTGAAAAAAAAGTAGAGCAACCGGTGCAACAACCTGTAAAAAAGCCGGAATTGGAAGAAAAACGTATGACGGCGACAAATCCGCAAATGGCGGCTGAACAATTTATGCGCCGAGGAAGCGGAGGAGGTGGTGGTGGTGGTGGACAACGAGGAGGAGGTGGACGCGGAGGAAGAAGAGGAGACCGCAATGCGGAAAAATCCGAATACGAAGAAGAAGTTTTGCAAATAGACCGCGTTACACGCGTCGTAAAAGGAGGACGCAGGCTTCGTTTCCGCGCAACGGTCATAATCGGCAATAAAAACGGAAAAGTCGGGCTTGGCATCGGCAAATCAACCGAAGTTGTAGGCGCGATTAAAAAAGCGATTCACCAAGCCAAGAAAAATATTCTGGTGGTGAATATGAAAAACGGAACGCTTCCTCACGAAATTTATATAAAGTATAAGAGTGCAAGACTTATGATGATGCCGGCAAGCCCGGGAACTGGTATTAAAGCCGGAGGAGCAATACGAAAAATAGCGGAACTTGCAGGATTTAAAAATATGCTTAGTAAAATGTTTGGAAACAGCAATAAAATTACGAACGCGAAAGCAACCATGCTTGCCCTGGCAAAATTAACAACTAATAATACTTATGATAAGCCAACACAATCTTAAATCCAATTCCGGTGCGAGGAAACAAAGCCGAAGCCGCGGACGCGGAGACGGCTCCGGCAGAGGCTCCACCTCGGGACGCGGAGGAAAAGGTCAAACAGCTCGTTCGGGAGGAGGCAAACGCCCGGGTTTCGAAGGAGGTCAGACTCCCCTGGTTCGTCGCATACCTAAATTAAAAGGTTTTAAGAATCCGAATAAAAATCCGTACCAAGTTGTAAATGTTTCCTCTCTGGAAATTTTCGGGGACGGATCAACGGTTGATTTAGTGGCGCTATACGAAAATAAACTTATCTCGCGAAAAAACAGACCGTTGAAAATTCTCGGCGGCGGCGAATTGATGAAAAAGTTAACTGTAAAAGCGGATGCCTGTTCCGCTGATGCAAAGAAAAAAATTGAAGCCAAAGGCGGTAGCGTTTTATTAAATGTTGCTCCTGTAAAATAAAATCTGTATTCTTTTGTTGAATGTTTAAATATCTCGCTCAAATTTGGCGCTCGAAAGACTTGAGAAACAAAATCCTTTTTACGATCGGCGGATTGATTATTTTCCGTATAACGACTCAAATATCAATTCCGGGCGCAAATTTAACGGCAATACGATCCATTTTTCAGCAGAATTCGTTTTTGGGAATTTTTAGCGCATTAACCGGAGGCAGTGCCGAAAACTTTTCAATCGTATTGATGGGCGTTTCCCCATACATCAACGCTTCCATTATTATCCAGCTTCTTACGGTTATAATTCCAAAACTGGAAGCAATGTCAAAAGAAGGAGAACAAGGCCAAAAAACTTTGAATAAATATACGCGCTGGCTGACACTCCCCCTCGCATTTTTACAATCCTACGGCACAATTCTTCTTTTGAACTCACAATCTCAAATACCGATTATTGATAATATTAAAGACCCGAGTGTGATTATTCCCGTCATGCTTACAATCACAGCCGGAACACTCTGGCTGATGTGGCTCGGCGAAATTATAACCGAAAAAGGAATCGGCAACGGAATATCTTTAATAATCTTTACTAATATCGTTGCCGGAATGCCACAAATAGTCGCCCAAAGTTTATATCTCGGACAAACGGAAGCTTCGGCAATTGTCCCTTTAATAAGCAACTTACTTTTCACCATAATTTTGTTGGTTATAATCGTGCTTGTGACGGAAGCGGAACGAAAAATACCTATAACGTATGCGGGTCATCGGTTCCAGGGACGAGGAGAACAATCAATGTTGCCCGTACGCATAAATCAAGCGGGCATGATCCCTATTATCTTTGCGGTTTCTCTCGTAAGTTTTCCGGGGCTTTTGTCTCAATTTTTGACCAGAGCAAAAGCGGAATGGCTTAAAACAATAGGAAACTTTTTAAGCACATATTTCACGCCTCAAAGCACAGTTTATTTAATCACTTATTTCATCCTAATAATTCTTTTCACTTATTTCTACGTCAGCATTACGTTTAATCCGAAACAAGTTGCTGAAAATATACAAAAACGCGGCGGGTATATTCCGGGAATTCGTCCGGGAAGCCAAACCGTTGAATATTTAAGCAAAACTTCCACAAGGCTTTGTTTATTCGGCGGAACATTTTTGGCTGCGATCGCTGTTGCTCCCATTATGTTCGGATGGATTTTTAAAGGATCCGGGGCAAGTACTGTAACACAGCTTATTTCCGGCGCGGGAATGATAATCGTGGTTGGAGTTGTGCTGGAAGTTGTGAGGCAAATCAATGCAC
>JBBUCQ010000076.1:19262-29922 GCA_038057715.1 Patescibacteria group bacterium
GGAATGATAATCGTGGTTGGAGTTGTGCTGGAAGTTGTGAGGCAAATCAATGCACAGTTGGTGATGCATGATTATGATAAGTTGGTGTAGGGGGGATTTTCTTTGAATATTAACCTAAGCTGATGTCATTTTTGCCAGCAGTGGTCGCAACAGCGAAACGACTACAAACTTTAGTGCGTCTGTGGCAAGATTATTTAAGGCAGGACGATTGAAGATTTTTTTAACTGCCTACAAAAATGACATCAGCTTAGGTTTTCAAAGAAAAAATCGCCTATACTCTATAAATTGTCCGCAAAAAAAGACATCAATATGCCGCCGCCTTCTACTGAACGAATAGTGAGCATATTTCGGAACGATTTTCCCTTGCGACCGTTGGCTGATTTATGTTACTAAGTAACCTTAAATGTATCTATACTTTTAATTTAATATAAAGTTTATGTTATCAATTCTTCGTAGTGATACTATATTGCCCAATGATGGCGACGTAAGAAACTTTGAATTGACCGACATTGACCTGGGTCAAGATACTGAAAATACCTATTGTGTTGGTATGAGATTTAGTGGTGGAGATCCCGTTGATCCTGCTAGTTGGAAAGTAGACCACGTCAATTATTGGGACACGGTAATGATCATGCGATTCTAACTTTGTGTAAATCATTTGTCTGCTTTATACTAAAATCGAACTATGAATAGAAGAAATATATCGTCGGGTTCCCCAATGGAAAAGCCAATCGGATTTTCGCGCGCCGTAAGAATCGGGAATATGATCTCCGTCTCCGGAACAGCGGCAATTGCACCAGATGGCGGCACAGCACACCCAGATAGTGTTTATGAACAAACAAAATATTGTATCTCAATCATGAAAAATGCTATTGAAGAAGCAGGCGGCACGCTTGAAAATGTCATTCGCACGCGGATTATGCTAACGGACATTTCGAAGTGGGAAGAAGCTGCAAAAGCCCACGGCGAATTCTTTTCTAAAATTAGACCCGCATGCACATTTGTCGGAGTTAGCGGTTTTATTAAAAAAGATTGGCTTGTTGAAACTGAGGCTGATTGTATTTGTTGATTACCGTATTATCTCAGGATGATTGGATCGCGCAATTTTTAGTTTGAAATTTTAAATTGCCCGCAAAAACTGCCAGCGTCACCCATGTTTACAATATATCCCACATTCATTTATTCCTTACTTTGAGAGCAATTAGGGAAACGACTATGGATGGAAAAATAAACGCTAAAATAACAATTAATGTTGCACCGAGAGTAGTATTGCTAGCAATTTTATATATTGCTAAGGCTAGAAAAATAAAAACAGGGATACCAATCCATCGTGTTATATTTTTTATTTTTCTCACCATTAACACCCCTGCTACGCTTCCGATTATGATGCTGATAGGAAGGGGGACGACCACATCAAGACTAGGACCACGATCTCCGCAACATAAATCTACATCAAATACAGATTGATAGAGCCACATAGCAAGTAAAACAAAAACTAAACACACAATTGATCCAAATATGCCGCCAATTAATTGTGCAAAAAATTTTGTTTTATTCTCGCTCATAAGTTACTTTTAATTTATATCAATTGACATTATGTTACAATACTAGCCGTTATGGATTACATCCTATTCGGCATTCAGGGCTCCGGGAAAGGCACGCAGGGAAAAATTCTTGCCGCGAAAATAGATGCCGCATATTTTGAAACGGGCGGAGAATTGCGGAGACTGGCGGCGGAGCAGTCCCCTCTTGGTCAAAAAGTGAAATCAATAATTACTGCGGGACATCTTGTGCCGAACGAAGTCGTAATGGAAATCGTGGAAGATTTTATAAAAAAATCCGGCGGAGGGAAACCGATTATTTTTGACGGAATCCCGCGAAACAAAGAACAAAACGACACACTGGAAAATTTACTTCAAAAACTGGGGAGACAGTACACCGGAATTTATTTTGAATTATCGCGCGAGGAAGCCCTTAATCGCCTTGTAACGCGCAGAATTTGTTCAAAGTGCAAAGAAGTTTATCCTGCGTTCTATAAAAATCCGGTTTGCGGAAAATGCAACGGAGAACTTGTAACGCGCGCCGATGATAATGCCGATTCAATCAAAACGCGCATTGATATTTTTTATAAAGAAACTTTGCCGATTATTGAAAATTGGGAAAATCGCGGAAAAATATTAAAAATAGATGCAGGTCCGGCAATTGAAGAAATTACAAATGCGCTGTTTAAAACGCTAGAACTGATATAATTTCCCCATGATTCATATTAAAACTTCGGCGGAGATGCAAGCAATGCGCGAAGGCGGACGCCTACTCGCTGAAATTCTGCATGATCTGGCTTTAATGGCAAAGATCGGCGTAACAACAGGGGAACTCAATATAAAAGCCGAAGCCTTGATGAAAAAACATAACGTCATCCCCTCTTTTAAAAATTACCGTGGATATCCGGCTTCAATTTGCACATCTTTAAATCAAGAAGTCGTACATGCAATCCCGGGCAAACGCACTTTGAACGACAGCGATATTTTAAAAATAGATTGCGGCGTAATTTATAAAGGCATGCATACCGATGCCGCAGTATGCGTAATGCTTGGAAACGTGCCGGAAAAAACGCGCAACTTTGTTTTAAATGTCCAAAAAGCGCTTGAAAAAGGAATTGCGGAAGTGAAACCAAATGCGCGAATAGGAGACATAGGTTTTGCCATATATCGCCATATAATAAGCCACGGTTATTCCGTAGTCCATGAATATATCGGGCACGGAATTGGAAAATCTCTTCACGAAGAACCCGAAGTCCCGAATGAAGGTAAAAAAGGAAAAGGACCGCTTCTTCTTCCGGGAATGACTATCGCGATTGAACCGATTATTGCCATGGGCGAGCGTTTTATTGATGTCTTAGACGATAAATGGACTTCCGTAACTCGCGACGGTCTGCCCGCATGCCAAATTGAACACACTATTTTAGTAACTACATCAGGTTACGAGGTTTTGACAAAGTATAACAATACAACATTTTCGGTCTACGCGCATTAGAATTTTTATTTTAGCTTGCAGATTAGGGTGGTTTTTAGTTAATATCCTCCTGCTATCTTTTAAAATAGCATTTTACAATAAATATGCCGAAAGGCAATAAAATTGAGACAGACGGTGTGGTTACGGAAACTCTGCCAAACGCAACTTTCCTGGTCCGCATAACTGATCCAAGCTATCCGCCCAATCTGGTAATTCGCGGACACATATCAGGAAAAATGAGGATGAATTACATCCGTATTATTCCCGGCGACCGCGTGAAAGTAGAACTTGATCCCTATGATATTACCAAAGGCAGAATAACCTTCAGATTTAAATAAGCCATGAAAGTACGAGCATCAGTAAAACCCATTTGTAATAAATGCAAAGTCATTCGCAGAAAACGCGTTGTGCGCGTTATCTGTAAAACGGCTAAACATAAACAGCGCCAGGGCTAAAGCTCAAATTAACCCCGCAGGGCGGGGACAATTAACATTTGACCTAATATGGCTAGAATCGCGGGAGTTAACATTCCGGATCAAAAAAGAATTGAAGCAGGACTCACTCTTGTGTATGGTATCGGTCGTTCCCTGTCTTTTAAAATTCTAAAGGACTTAAATATAAGCGTGGATACGCGCGTGAAAGATTTAAATGAGGTTGATTTAAATAAACTGCGCGAATATATCGCGAAAATTCCGGTTGAAGGAGATTTAAAAAGAAAAGTTCAGCTGGACATCAAACGTTTGCAGGAAATAGGAACTTATAGAGGGCTCCGGCATCGCAAACGCTTGCCAGTACGCGGACAGAGAACAAAAACCAACGCACGTACAAGAAAAGGAAAACGCGTAACAGTTGCTAACAAGAAAATGGTAACGAAATAACAATTAACACTATGGCTGAAGAAATTAAAAAACAGGAAAAAGCGGCGGATGATAAAAAGTCCGAGGCGGCGCCTAAAAAAGTCAAAAAAAAGGCTAAAAAACGCCATCTCATCGAAGCCAATGTTTGCATACAAGTTAGTTTCAATAACACTATCGTGACCGTTACCGACATGAAAGGCGATACTGTATGCTGGTCTTCCTCGGGCTCCTGCGGTTTCAAAGGAACCAGAAAGGCTACTCCATACGCGGCTTCAGTGGCCGTAGAAAACGCATTAACGAAAGCAAAAGCGATGGGAGTTGAAAAAGTACACGTTACTATGAAAGGAACCGGCGCGGGACGGGATCAATCTTTACGCGCGATAAATGCGACCGAAGTTTCCATTGAATCAATAAGCGACATTACAGCCATTGCTCATAATGGTTGCCGTGCGCGAAAAGCACGAAGAATCTAATCATTTAAACTATGGGAAGATATACAGGACCAGCTTGCAGACTTTGCCGCCGAGAAGGCATGAAAATATGCGATAAGCATAAATGCGCGACGGTAAAACGAAATTATCCGCCGGGAATGCATGGCAAAGACCAACATTCAAAACCTTCCGATTTCGCAAAACAATTGCGTGAAAAGCAAAAAGCGAAACGCATATTCGGAATTTCGGAAAAACAAATTAAAAAATATTACAACAGAGCTACGGCAAGTGCGGAAGAATCGGGTTTGGAACTTCTGCGCCAAATGGAAACGCGATTGGATAACGCCGTTTTCCGCAGTGGGCTAGCTACAACGCGCAGACAAGCGCGCCAATGGGTCGCCCACGGCCTTTTTACTTTAAACGGAAAACGCATCAATGTCCCATCGGTTCAGGTTGAAGCCAATGATGTTTTTGCCCTTAGAGAAAAGAATAAAAAAATGCCGGCGTTTGCAAATTTTGATAAGAAAAAACTGAATACTCCGAGCTGGCTTAAACTTGATGTCCAGACTCTTTCCGGCCAAATAATAAACAGACCGGAAAAAGAAGATGTTGAACTGGCGATTGCGCCGCAGATGATTATTGAGTTCTACTCCCGCTAAAAATTTATTAAAACCATTTAATTCCATTTCTATGCATCAAATACAAGAAGAAATTGGTATTCCGAAGATCAAGATACAGCGAATTTCAGATAATCACGCTGTTTTTACGGTCAGTCCCCTACCTACCGGATATGGCATGACACTCGGAAATGCTTTTAGACGCGTACTTTTATCATCTTTGCCGGGCGCCGCTGTAACCGGAGTCAGAATAGAAGGCGTTACCTATGAATATGCCACTATAAAAGGAGTAAAAGACAGCGTTTTGGATATTATTTTAAATCTTAAATTGCTTCAGTTAAAGAAAGGGTCTAAGGAGCCATGCATAGCTGTACTTAAAGCTAATAAAGAAGGAGTGATTACCGCAAAGCAAATTGAAACACCTTCCGATGTGGAAGTTTTAAATCCGGATCAATACATAACCACTCTGGATAAAGGCGGAAAAATAAACATAGAAATCCGAATAGAAAAAGGCGTTGGCTATAAACCGGCATCTCTCATGGAAAAAACCGAAGATATTGCGAATATTATTTTTATTGACGCTTTCTTCTCTCCTGTTAAGAAAGTTAAGTACAACGTGGAACCGACCCGCGTCGGATCGCTCACGAGTTTGGATAAATTAACAATGGAGATTCAGACGAATGGCGCGATTTCGCCGGAAGATGCGCTGAAATTCGCTTCAAACGTATTGAAGTCATATTTCGGATTATTCAATATCGCGGATGTCGCGGTTGAACAGGACTTTATGACCGATGTAAATAAAATCAATGCAAAAGTAAAAGAAGAAGAACTGAAAAAACCGACGCAAGAATCTTATACTCCGATTGAAATATTGGGTCTTTCTCCGCGAACGCTTAATGCGCTCATTAACGGCGAAATCGGATCCATAGAAATGCTTACCAAATGCAGTGAAACTAAACTCACCAATCTTCGCGGCTTTGGGAAAAAGGCTTTAACTGAAGTTAAAATGGCTCTGGAAGGCCGCGGATTAAAAATGTCAGACAATTAAACAGATAATTATTTATGAGACACAGAAAAAGACTAAAAAAAATGGGGCTGGCGAGACCACACAGGATGTCACTGCTGAAAAATCTTGTTGCGTCGCTTGTGCTCCACGGAAGCATTCGCACCACTGAAAACCGCGCAAAAGCTCTTGCGTCACGATTCGGAAGACTGATGAGTTTGATTCAGAAGAAAGATGCGCGCGAGGCGATACGTCTAATGCCGAATTACTGTGGCATAGAAGCCGCTTCCAGAAAATTGGTCGGAGAATTAAAAACCAAGTACGAAAAACGTAAAAGCGGTTTTACACGCATAACCTCCATAGGCGTCCGAAAGGGCGATAACTCAAATTTAGTCCAAATTGAACTTATATGAATTTAAAACAATCCCAAAAAACGACAGTCCCTGCCGAGAAACATCTGGATAAAAAATGGTTTCTGGTTGATGTAAAAGGCAAAACTCTCGGTCCCACAGCCGTAAAAATCGCCAACCTTCTGCGCGGCAAGGAAAAAACTTTTTTCACGCCGGAACAAGATTGCGGAGATTATGTGGTCGCGATAAATGCAAAACATATACGGCTTTCAAAAAATAAGATGGATACAAAACTCTATCAATGGCATACGCGCTATCCCTCGGGTTTCAGACAACGCACAGCGAAAGAAATGATGGAGAAGAAACCGGATAAGATTTTGTTTGCTGCCGTATGGGGAATGTTACCGAGGACAAAGTCACGAAAACATATAATTAAAAAATTGCGCATTTTCCCGGAAGAAACGCATGATCACGGTGCGCAAAAATTACAACCACTTGAAATTTAGCACCTATTTAATTTATGCCTAAAAAAACCGAAAAATTAGCAGAAAAAACAGCAAAAACTCCAAAAGCTAAAAAGGTCGCGCCTAAAAAAGCTCTTAAACCGGATGTAGTGAAAGTCGCGCCGGTAAAAGTAGCAAAGCCCGTGGCGGCGGCCTCTTCGACAACGCCGAAATCCGCTCCAAAAACCACTTATTTTTTCGCAAACGGAAAACGAAAAACTTCCGTCGCTTGCGTGCGGCTCCATAAAGACGGAAAAGGCGTGATTACTATAAACGAACGTAGTTTTGAAAATTACTTTCCGGTTTTTACCGACCAAGACAAGGTTTTATCCCCTTTAAAAGTAACAAATAATTTAAAAACTTTTGATATTTCGGTACAAGTGCACGGAGGAGGAATACATTCTCAAGCCGAAGCTGTACGCCACGGCATTGCGAAAGCTCTGCTGGAACTAAGCGCGGAACACAGAAGCGTTTTGAAGCCTCTCGGCTTTTTGACACGCGATTCCAGAATCAAAGAACGCAAGAAATACGGTTTAAAACGAGCCAGACGCGCGCCGCAATGGCAGAAACGCTAGGAAAACATTTGACATTTGACATTTAACATTTGACATGTGACATTTGACGTCCTCACTATCTTCCCTCGCCTTCTGGATTCTTATTTGGAGGACAGTATTGTTAAGCGTGAAATTAAAAAGGGAACGATTCGCGTGCGCTTCCATGACATTCGCGCGTACAGCAAAGATAAGCATCATAAAGTTGACGATAAACCTTATGGAGGCGGAGCCGGAATGCTTATGACGCCACAGCCGATTTTTGATTGTGTGAAAGCGGTAAAACGCAAAAATCCGAAAGCGAGCGTTATTTATTTATCGCCAAAAGGGAAAATGTTTGATTATAAAATGGCGAAAAGGTTGGCGCGGAAAAAGGGGCTGATTTTGCTCTGCGGGCGCTACGAAGGAATTGATGAACGGGTGAAGCAGCTTTGCGTAGACGAAGAAATTTCAATCGGGAATTATGTTTTAACCGGAGGAGAACTTCCGGCAATGGTAGTTATTGACGCTGTGACTCGCCTACTCCCGGGCGCGCTGGGAAACGACAAATCCGCGCATGAAGATTCTTTTACGGAAATTTTAGACGGCAAAAAAGAATATCCGCACTACACGCGTCCGCCTGAATTTAGAAAATTAAAAGTACCGCCGGTGTTATTGACGGGCAATCACGCGAAAATTACGGAGTGGAGAAAAAAACGGCTGAAGTGAAAATTAGCCTCAACTCTATTAACTTCAAGAAACTCTCCCCTCAATTTCCGCAAAAATTCTCTTCACAACTTCAAAGTACCGCCTTGTACGCCGATACAAAGCCTTAGCCAAAGCCTCAGAATAAGTATGTACTGACAAATTCCTGTCATCAACCATTTCCAAACATAGCAACACATCCTTTTCAGTTAATTTCAAAATTCCTTTCAACGCCCTAAAACAAGACTTTGGCGAATTACAATCAATCCCCTCATATTCTTTTAAGAAAATTTTTACACACTTCCAAAACAATTCACAACTAAATTCATACCTCTGAATAGTAGCATCGCGCACTATCTCGGAATAAGGCTCTATCAATACTTTATCCCAAGCCTTTAAAGCTTTTCTCAATAAAACAAATTTTTCTTTTAAATAAGCCATAAAACTTTATTTTTAAAAACCGCGTTTTCAAATTTTTTATCAACCTCATTAAAATTCACCAGATCAACTTTGTAAGGAATATATGCTTCCTCCAGCTCTTCCTCCGCCTTAATCAATTGTACTTTATTCAACCGTCCACCTTTAATTCCCACGTCTATATCGGCAAAATCATCTGATTTCAAGCTGGAACCAAACACAAAAACCCTCGCATCTTCCGGAACGTGCCGCAAAAGAATATCCTTAATCATTTTTTTATACATGATGTTCAACACGCAGAAATTATATGCCGTGGAACATGAAAACTCAACTTATTTTTCCACGAGATGCATGATATTTCATAACTCCGTAATAACTGCCTGCATTATTGAGTTCTAATTTTTCACGAACTCCGGCAGGCAGGAAGAAAATCAAAATTCGCCGCTAAGGCGGCGTGCCGCAGAAAGCGGATGCGTCCAAAGCCTAAGCTCCTTTTTTTCTCACCCCGGCGCGGACGCCAGAATTGGAGCGCTGAAAATCGGCATTGCTCCTGTCGGCAAAAAACCGCCTATTGCTTACGCGCCAACTCAACGCGGGAACCGCACCGTTTGAACCTTCGTCCGGAACAAAACTCTCAATGGCCAAATTAATCCTTGAAGTTTCTGGACTATTGTAATCGTAATAATCCGGAATCCATCCTTGGGTTTCCAGACAATAAATAGTGTGAGCTATGGCTTGTTTAACGTCCTGCGCAGAAGCGCCTTCAGGAAGAACTGAAGGAAGTTTTGCTTGCCAGTCTAAAGCGCTCATTGTTTCTGCGTTTACATCGGAAGGCATAATAAGCTGGTCCCGTTCAATGCGCATAACACCGCCTGTTCTTTTTTCGTTACCGGTAAGTCCCGCAAGCAAGGCTTGTTCAGAAACTCCGCCGTGGTTTTTTGGATCAAGGCTTTGCGTATTGTGCACAACACCAGGCTTTAAATATCGCTCCCATCTCCCAAGAATGGCATTCAACTCAATAACTTGATTGGCTGTAAGAACGCGTTTCTCCGGCCCGATCAAAAGAGTGTTCGGCTGTTTTCCGCCTGCGGTCCCATGAAATGCTTTCAAAAGAGCTTCTTTTAATAATTTAAAGTAGCTCAACTTCTCCGCATTTTCGTCGTGAAGAGGAACGTCCTTAGGAGCAAAAACAGGAGTTTTATAACCTTTATTCAAACCCTCCCCGGCTTCCTCTCTGTCCATATCATCTTGCGTAAGCAAAGGCTGATAATCTCTCGCAAAATTAGGTTTTACGTAGCCCGTTCTTTCTCTTCCCACAGTGAATAACCCGGCCTGCGCCCAAATGTCTACGCCGCGATCGAAAGCCTCGCGCAATCTCGCAACTTTTTGAGCATCAAGTTTTTCTTCAAGGCGGTCAAATAAGACCGCTACCGCTTTTTTAACAGGCTCGCCGCCGGTAAACTGCGCTTCTTTAAACTCTTCATCGGACGGCCTCGTAAAATTATACCTACGATCAACAATCTCAAACGCATGTTCTTCCACAGTCATTCGATCTCTTGGATGTCTGCGGCGTTCGGGACCGGTATAGGGTTGTTTTTCAGAAACTTCTGCTGTCATAAATGTAGGGGTTAAAAAATCATCACAAGTATAGCCGAAAAACATCTTGTGTCAAGGATTTAACTTGAATTCCCGCTTTTACGGGTTGAAATTACGTTAGAAAATAGGAAAAATGCAAAAAGTTATTGTATTTCTTAGCGAATTACTCTATAATTACTATAGATTAACTAAATATTCACTATGTCTACAGTTTTCTTTAAAATCAACGAAAAACAAAGCCAGGAGGTGGAACAGATGATGGAAAGCGAAGGCTACAGCAATAAAGCTGAATTTTTCCGTTTTTTAATTAAATTTTATAAATACCACAAATCTCCGGAAGAAATACGTTTTGAAAAAGCGGCCAATGACCTTGCCGCAGTATTGAGTAAACTGGATAAAAAAGGTAAGCTCGGGAAGCCATTAGATGAACGGCTTTCCGACTTATGACCATAGGTTTAACTTCCGCTGAAGCCCAAAAACTTCTCCAGCAATTCGGACCGAACGTCATTGAGGCTAAGCGCCGTACACCTCTTATTATCCAATTTCTCGGACAGTTTAAGGACGTGCTGGTTATTATTTTAATCGCGGCGTCGGTTTTTGCGTATTTTGCGGGCGAAAACATAGATGCGATTATTATTA
>JBBUCQ010000077.1:0-8396 GCA_038057715.1 Patescibacteria group bacterium
GCCATATATTTTAATCGCTTATGCAACGACAATAAAAAATTTTTACTACCACTGATGAAATGCATCTGGAAACTACCATAATATTTATGACGATCAGCTCTCCAGTATCTACAGTAATTTACGTTTCCATCCCCATCAAAATATCCTCGGACAAAATGAGACAAATAATCATCTGGAACATAAGGAAATGTTAAAACCTTACTTTTATTCGGCATAAACCCATGCCCTAATAAATCGTTAAATATTTCCTTACTACCAATCTGAATTCTATAAATTTTCTTCCATCGTTCATTTCTAAAGAAAGCTGCTATTTTATGTTCAGATCCCAACGCTTTTTTTACACCTACGATGAGTTCTTTATCCGTAGATTGAAACTCAATATAGTGCGCTCCTCTCTTGTTTTTTATCATTGTCCCGTCCGCCGCAAAATAACCCAAAATGTACGCCATTTCCGGCGTCCACTTTTTGAAAAAATTATCGTTTTTATTTTTATAGATGGGCATTAATGTAAGTATACCCTCCCAACCTTTATCCTTCTAGAATTTTACAAATTAAGTCTTGACTCTTGGCTTCCAGTGGCTCAAAATCAACATCCTATGCAACAACAGGCTTTAGAAGCTCTATCTCTGCCCGACACAAAAGAAGCGCACGAACTTAAAGCCGTGCTGGAACAAGGCGCACGACTAAATACGAATTATGACCCCGGAAAAATCCATGAAGTTATACGACAAGATATTCAAGATGCATTGATGGATACCGGAGATGAACTTTTCGCAGACAAAGTTGCCGCAAGAAGATTGGAATGTTTAATTTTACGCATCCGCAGTAGAGTAAGCCAAATGGTGCCCAAATTATGGGGACCGGATATTCAGGGTTGCAGTGCAGAAGATTTTCGCAAAGTCCCGCGCACCCTTCTTAAATCCATTGAAGAAGTTTTAACCCACTCTGCCGATAAAATTCCGGAAAAACACCGAACAAAACAAAATAGAATGGCGCAAGATACCGTGCTGGTCGGCGATATTGTGGTAGACCCCGCAAAACTTTCCGACAGTTTTATTGAAAATTTGGGACTCGGAAAACAGTTAGCGCGAAAAGGTGCGCCACAAGCTGAAAAATTAAAAGCGAAGATTGAATTGATCCCTCAAATTAAAGAAATGTTAAAAACTCTCGAACCCATTCCTCTTGCCCCATACTCTCAATATAAAACCTATCGTCTATTTAGGATTACAAGAGGCTCGCGCAAAGGTTTTATTTTAGGAACACAAGAACAAGCCGGCGAAGAACGGATGTTCGTAACAACTTTGCCGGACGCCCGCAGACGCGTCAACCACATTGAAATGCAATATAAAAATGAGCAAGAACAATTAACTCGCATCGCCGCAGAGTTGGACGGTATAGACAGTGAAATTGACCAAAATTGGCAGGATGCAAAAATGCCTGAGAGATTAAATAAATTATTGGCGGATTTACGCGGATTGATAAACGAACTCGCTTTTGTGACCGACGGCGCAAAACAAAATCTGCTTTTTTGTGTGAGGCAAGCCGAACATTGGCTTTCCGTAAAAAATAAAGGCGCGTGCCGTGCAAGCATGAATCAAGCAAAACGAAACCGCCTTTTTGAAAACCGCCTTAGAAGAATTCCAATAGTTTCGGGTGAATTACAGCGCGACAAAATGGCGCTGAATCCCATTATCGCGCGTGAACACACTGCAGTTGTCGGATTTTATGAAACTGTACGCGGGCAAATGGGCGCGAGAAAAAATCAGCCGCGTTTGGCTGATCCGGATGCCTATTTGAAAAACGACGAAGTTTCATCTCTGCGCAAAATATTGCATAGACTGGCGGAAAATTGCCACGGGGTGCGATTTGAACCATATTTAACTTTCGCTGAAAAATTAGTTCATTATTTTTCAGAATTGGAACAACAGTTATCTTCCCTCACGCCGGACAGACACACTATTGCGCGAAAATTCGTGGAAGCTTTTGTCGTTTCGAAACTTGCAAAATTTTACGGCCAACTGCTGAATATTTACGAGCAAATTTCTTTAAGCAACGGGAGTCCTCTAAACACAGCCCATTTAAAACAAGAATTAGAAGAAGCAAAACGAGAACTCCAAAAACGAACCGTCGCCAAAAATATTGAAACCTCCGAATATACGCCAATTTGGCAAAAAGCGGTCGCTTTAGTTAAAAATATCAAAAAAACCCTCGATGAACACGAGACAAGCGGGGCGAACGGGGAAGCTATTGTGGCAATCAAAAAAGCTATTTTGGAATTTAATCTGCCGGAACAGGTAAGAAAAACACCTGTTTAACCGGTTACAATCAGCTATTGACAAGTAGCGGACTTATACTTATAATCTCCTAGCAATATGAGTATAAATCTGCCCAACAATGCGCCTCAAGAAATTGATTCACCTGAACAGCAAGGGCGACCTGACAGATATCCTTTTCTGCATAGATTAGCAAAATCGGCACGAACAGCTATTTTGTTGGCTGCCGGAGCTGTTTTGGGCAATGCCGCCGCGGGCTGTTCGGATCAAAATCCAACGCCCGAAACTCCTGAATTTCAAAGTGTAACTACTCCTTCGGAAGGCAGTAAAATACCGGATGATGCTGATCCTGCAAAAATTGAAACAGCCGTCACTCCATTACCCAAACCCCCTGTTAATTGTGATGCGCCGCAGAAGCTTTCTATTTTGGATAATCTTGATTGTATTACGAAAGATTTATTTGACCGGAATCACCCTCAATCCATAATAGGACAAGAGTTAACGCTGGCAGAACAAAGACAATATTTATATAAGTTGGACGTTCTAAGAAAACCAATAAATAAAATTAACCGGGAACTAAGGGGGTTAAATGAGAAATTGCAAAAACTTCAAAAACTTAAACGCACCAAAAGCAACCGCAACGCTATAGGTCAACTAAACAAGAAAATAAAATCGTTGGAAGAAGACAAAAAGCGTGCGACCGTACTTTATCTTAAACAAGAACGCTCAAAACGGCTCGGCGCAATTACTTTTTTCGAACGATCCCACGAAACGGCTAGACGCCATATTGCCGTCGGCAGTTTCTTATCGGATGTCGCGGATAAAGCATGTGCTACAACCGAACTGGCTCCGGACGAATGTCTTTTATATCATGTGATGCTTTGGGAAAATTCCGGAGGACTCTGGAAACGTTCCAAAGTTGGCGCAGTCGGCGCAGGACAAATAATGCCATCTTGGTTTGATTACGAAAAAAATCTACCGGACAAACTTGAGACAGAAGGATTTTTCAGGCTCGGTCCGAAAAAAAACCGCACTTTTGACGGCAGGTATGACCCCGTAACAAATGCAGAAATAGGAGCAAGAATATTAAAAGAATCTATCAGAATTTTTGGTCGCAACCATCCGGATTTTGCCATATTGGCATACAACCAAGGTGACCCAAACGTTAAAACGCTGATTAAAAACTGGGCATTAAAACATAAAAAACTTTCGTTTGAAGATTTTGAAAAAAAATGGCGACGGGAAAATCCATCTCAACGATTTCAGTTTTCATATTTTATTGATAAAGTCGGCGCATCTTTAGCGGAAATGCTTAGAGACGAAGACTTAGCATACTCATTAATGCCAAGTAGTAATGGTGGTCGACAATATCTTTCAAGAATTGTCGCAACACAAATGGTGGCACGCGAGCCGGGGATAGTAGGTATTAAACATATGCGCGTTAACCTTCCTCCTATTGAAAGCGACGAGAACGGTAACATAAAGTATAAATGGGACGATTTATACGAAGGTCATACTTTACCTTCCGGCATATCTCTCAAAGAGTTTGCGGAACAAAATGGATATAAACCAAAACATTTGATTTATATTAATAAACAAATAAGGAATCCGAACCTAAAATTTAATAGACCTCTCCGCATTTGGCTACCGCGTTCACCTTTCCCCGAAAATATCAGAGGGGGGATTGCTACAGCGACGGAGTCTACTTTATAATAAAATCCCTTAATCAATTTATATATGAATAGAGCAAGTGAATTTAGGGCGGTGCCGCCCGATATGCCGCAGGATGTGCGAAATATTCTTGAAAAATTAGATTTACACTCTCTGGCGACAGTGGCGGAAATTAGAGAAGCAATGTCCGAACCCTTATCCTCGGTGAAACCAACCGATCAAGAAGAGGCTGCTTTATGTGATTACTACGGCGTTAGTCGTGCCGAATTGGGATTTTTTGAGTCACGTGCGGATGCGGCGACGGATCCCGATATCGCTGCAAGCCTCGGAAATAAATTGGCACAAATAGAGAAGGGGATTATGGAGCGAATGCGCGAAAAAAAAATCGCGGAAGATCCCGAAGCCGCAGCTAGAAAAGGAGACGTGATAGCAAGATTACGATCTATGAATCCACCTCCCGGGGCGGACAAAGATCGTGGAGGAAGATTAATTGACGCGCTAAACGGAATTAATCGTCAGTAGTTTTACGCCAGCCCCTTTGTTATTATATGGCAGTGGAAAAATCTTTAAATTGCTATTTTTTCGTACCGGGATTGTCGGAACGTTTTCGCACGGGCGGGCTTATGGTTTTGCGCGATGTCGCGGGGATTTTTGAAAAATCTCTGGGATTTAAAACTTATTTTGTCGCGACGCACGAAAAACATCCGGACGCTTTAACCTCCGATAAAACCTTTGAAACCTGTGCTCCACCCTTCACCCCCCACCCCTCACCCCTTTTTATCGTCTCGTGGGGACCGCTTGTCTCCGATCATATTAAACTTATCCGTAAAAATATTCCCGATGCAAAAATAATTTATTATGCGCAAAGTTTTGGATGGGGGATAAAAATTCCGCCGAAAATTCCGATTGCGTGTGTCAGTAGATTTGTTATGTCCCAATGGGCGCTCTACGCTCCGGAAAATTTTATAACATATATTCCGCCGCCGCTGAATCCGGTTTTTTGCCTACCTGCCGAGAGGCATGGCCTGCCTGACCCTCAAACGGGAAAACGCGATATTGATATACTCGTTCATACGCGCAAACAAAACGACTATTGCCTGAAACAACTTTTGCCGGTGCTAAAAAAACAAAATCTTAAAATTGAAATAATTGATGAATGGATTCCGCAACCCGAATTCGCAAAACTTCTCCAACGCTCAAAAATATTTTTATATATCACCGAACTTCATAAAGCCGGTTTTTTCCGCCGCCTCCCCGGAGAAGGATTCGGACTTCCTGCGCTTGAGGCTCTTGCGTGCGGCGCAGTAGTTGGCAGTAATTTGCTCGGCGGCGTAACCGATTTTTTAACTCCGGGCGAAAATTGTATAAAGTTGCAAAATGGCGATTTGAATTTTGATCTCGCGCAAATTGAAAATGCGATTAAAGATTTCCGCGTAAACGAAGAGAAAACAAAACAAATTCAAACTCATTATTCGTCGGCTTCCAGCCTAACCAGATGGGTTGACTTATTGGAAACTTTGGGTATTATTACGGCATGAACAAAACGCCCGAACGCCCGGATATAGACCGTGTGCCGCCAGCTCCAGCCACACCTGATAGCTCTGTCTCTCAAATTCAAAGTGCGACTACACAACATGCAGATCATGCATTAAGCGGTCGCGAAACCCCTCCGGACGATTACAGAAAAGTTACCGTCGCGGATTTCCAGCACCTTTCAATGCAACAGTTAATGGCATATTCAAACACTTCCGCTCGTGATAAAGACTGGCCGGCTTGCATATTATTTAGAACTGAAATAACAGGACGGTGCCCAACGCCTTTAAATTATAGTTTTTTAAGTATGGCATTGGAAAACTCCGGCTGTGTATTGCCTGCTTTAACTTACAGATTGGCTGCGCAATATCTGGATCCGCGTGATAAAACCAATAATGGCAAAATCGCACGACTGCAAGATTTACTATCAACTCCAAGGGTTAAATTTGTAGACTATACTCTTTACAGCCAAGTAACCCCTGAAATAATGGATAGATGTACAACTAAAGACCTGATTATATACGGAAGAACAGCCGCCGGGCATGAGGATACCGAACGAGCCATATTTTTCCGCCAAGAAATCGTAAGGCGTGAACCTTATGATTTTGACAATCGTGTTTGTTTTGCGGGATCGTTGGAAGCCGCGTCAAGATTGATTGAAGCGATAGAACAAAGAGAAGCGGCACAAAAACTTAACCCGCATGACACTATGAATAATGAAAAATTGGTGAAACTGTGCAAAAAAATCCAAAATGTTGTCATATAAAAACAGCGACTTATGCCACCCGAAATAACACAGCCGTCCGAGGATTTTTACAGGGAAATCATTAAAACGATTACCCCCGAAACAGTATGGAAATTCTCAACCCCGGATCTTGTCCAGATTTCTAAAACAGCCAAAAAGGATAAAAACTACCGGATCACCGAATTGGCCGAAAGAATGATACTTAAACGTAAACCTAACGATGCGGAAGCCCTTATTGCTTTGGCCATATCTCTTGAGCATCAAGAAAAATATGCAGAAGCACGGGATCATCGCCTGATAGTAAAAATAATAAAACCAACCGACCAAGAAAATTTAATACGTATAGAATTTTTGAAAATAAAAATTGCCGCATCAAATCAAAGACCGGGTAGACCCACCATATATGAAAAACTCTGCAAAGCAGATTTAACAACTTGTTCCGCCGCCCAGCTTGAATATGCCATAAAGGAAGCCGCATCCATGGGCGACAGTCCTAATTTGCTGCGTTTTACGGAAGAACAGATCCGGCAATATCCCGGATCTGCGCTTGGCTATTCATACAAAGCTATTGCGCTTGAGAAACTTGGAAAACACCAAGAAGCGATGGATATTCGTATAAGCGCCACTCCCATGCTCGTCACTGATAGGTCGCAAAAAATCAACAAATCGGCCATTAATAGGCTGGCGAAAAAAGTACGAGATGCGGCGGCAACGGCCGGACAATTGGATATATAAATTTTCCAAAAACTTTTATGCCGCGAAAATCACCGGACAAACCAGAAGGAGCAGAAAAAATTCGTGCAAAAAAACCGGCGAAAAAAGAAACAGCAAAAGAAGGTGCCGAAGTACAAGCCATACTTGCCGAAACCGCATCCAAAGTGGAACAGATGAACGTGGCGCAGTTGGTGGAAGATGCTTTGGGTGTCTTTTTTGACAGCCATAAAATTGGAATAACAACAGACGATGTCGCCGCAATTATTAAAAATACCGCTGATTCTGCCGTTATAACAAGCCGAACGTCGCATGGCGCAAACGAATTTATTTTACATCAACTAATAGATATTTTCGGTGTGCGTGCTGAAGAAGAATTCAAAGACGGCAACTTATATGATTCCTTAAAATATTTAACCTTTGTTTTAGCGTGCGTAGCATTATCGGGCGCTGAACTGGATCCCAAATATTGCAAACAATTTATATCAATAGAAAAACGCCTTACGTTTGGAGGTAAATTTGAAACACTGTTCGGTCAAGTAAAACCAATTTTTGATGAATTGAGCCAGCTTCAGCCCGAAGCCGTCATAGACCATGAACGACTAATCAGAAAATTATTGACGAAGTCACAACAGGCGGAAGCGGAACAGCGCTGGCAAGATGCCATAAATATAAGGCGCCAGCTGATTCAGCTTAATCCTACTCATCCGGCAAATCATATATTATTATCGGTCGCTCTCGAAAAAATCGGGCAATATGCGGAAGCTTTATCTGCAATAGAAACGGCGATGGGATTACCGACATATATACCATCGCCGCTCAATCAAGAACTCACTTTAAATCGCATTGTTAAACTGCGCGAATTAGAGTCTGCCAAGATTTCCCAAAGCGCAACGCCAGCGCCGCCAAAACCGGAGCGCAGAACCGAAACCGTATTACGTTATGAACAATATTTAGCATCTGTTCAAAAAGACAGTTCCGGCTGGCCAACGGAAACCGCTGACGGCGGCGGAAGCGGCTGGCGAAAAATTCCGGAAGATCAGTTATATATTCTGAAAAAAATATTTGGCGCATTTGAAAAGAAAATGATGACCGCGGGTCTTCATAAGCAAGATAAATCATCATACAGACAATTAAAAACTTTATTGGACCAAATAGATAGTGGCGTTATTAATGAACACACCCTTCGCAAATGTACGGAGGAATGTCGGGTGGGCCCATCGCGCAGTGTGCAAATTATAAAAGAAGATGCTTTGAGATAAAGTAAGTGCTAGAATAATTTCGCATGTTGATTATTCCTGTTTTTGAAAAATTGCCGCCGCAAGTCGGTACAAAAGCCCAAAATTTGGCTTTAAAAGCGCTTCTCCGCAAGCTCGCGAATGCAAAAGAATTTGAGCCGAAGGAAGGGCGGATTTTTTATTTATATGAGAAAAAACAAATTTTGCTCGGACTTGGGAATGTAA
>JBBUCQ010000078.1:0-1977 GCA_038057715.1 Patescibacteria group bacterium
CGCGCTCGGCGCGTTTTTTTGTTCTACAGGAGAGTTTTAGGTTGACAAAAATAGGATTTTAGATAATATATCTCCTGATATGTCTTTAGATAATAAACGTTTCAAAATAGATGACAAAGCGGTTGGAGCTTATGCTTTCAGGCACAAGTTGGAGAATGATCCAGAATTAGCTTTCAAGTTGTTGGATATTCTTAGACTAAATGCTTCTCTAGCATCTTCACCACAACAACAAACTCCAAAGCCAGTTGAAAAATTTTCCCTAAGATCACTTGCTCCCTTTCTCACCAGAAAACGAGATGGGAGGGTATTTTCAGAACTCGCACATAAAATATGCGAAGAGACGCCAAATGATAAAGGGTGTGTTATATCGGAAACGACGAGGGCATTATATGACAAGCTTCTTAAATGTTTTTTGGACACTGCGTCTTTTTATGAAAGCTTTGAGGATGGAAAACATCAAGAAATTCAATGCATTAGAGATGGGGCGAGAACCATAATTATGATGCGTGCCATTGCCCGTCTTATTCAACATATCAAAGCCGAAAAGGAAGGTCGCATTGATGTAATAGAAGCAGGGAGCGGTTCCGGGTTTCTTGCCGCAGTTGCCGCTGTTTTGGATCCGGCAGTACGCGTCACAGCTTATGATGTAAGAAAGAAGGTTATTGAATGTTCAAAAATACGCATTAACAGACTTGGTCTTTCCGATCGTGTTGATGTAGAAGAAAGGGATTTATTAAAATCTCCGGTTAGTGAACCGGCAGATTGTGTTATTGCCGAGCATATTTCTCCGGGTTTACTAGTAGAACCAACTGCAGCAATTCCACGCAGTTTTAAAAATGTTAATCCAGACAGATTTATTCCATACGCCGTTGATCCATACTTGTTATTGGGCATGGAATTACGCAACATAGTGGATGGTGGGATTGTAACCGACCGTCCTTCGGGTGATGATCATTTCCGTTTTTTCCATGGAAAAGAAATTGTATTAGCCGATGAGCATCAAGATGATGTTGTTTTAATAGATACAAGGCAAGAAATACCGGTTAATCCGGGGGTGAATGATATGCTTGTCGGTACTGATGTAAGGTGGCTTTCCCCTAAAATTGACACTCAAGGTGATTTTTATGAATCTTTTCAAGGTAGAGTTGAATCTGGAGACTTAACAAATATTAGTCATGTTGTTAATCCTACCGTAATTGGAAAAGTAGAAGATAGAAGTGGCGTTGTTCTTGATAATGTTAGGAAAGATGTCCAAGAAACACGAATACAAATTGAATATAGAATTGGAGTGTTAAGACAAAGTATGCAATCTCCCATAGATATTGTTTCTACGAATCCTGCTGTAGAAATTGATGGGGTTAGATTTGTAAGTGAATAATTTTGTTGTAAACAAAGCGTTTTTTGCTATACTGAAAATCCAGACCTTTCACAATTTGAGCGATTGCCCTTTGTCGCGAAAGCGGCGAGGGGAGGAAAGTCCGAGCTATTTAAAGCAAGGAAGTTGCTAACGGCAACCGTTCCACCTCTAAAAAAGGCGGGATAGGGAAAGTACCACAGAGACAATACTAAGGGCGCGAATTCGTGAAAATGAACAAGCGTCCCCAAAGGTGAAAAGTTCCGCTCAAGCGGGACGGCTCGCAGTGATGCGATGCACGCGGTAAACCCTTCCCAATAGCAAGGCAGGATGGCAGAAGCGGAGTATTCTGTGCTTTACAGACCGCACTGCCTGCCGCATGAGCTTGCCAGCAATGGTGAGCCTAGATAGATGATCGCCTAGACAGAACTCGGCTTATGATAATTGTGACTGGTCTGGATTGTGTTAAAATATTCTCATGAAACGGTTTGAGATTTTTTTTGGCATAATACGTATCCCGATTGATTTTCTGGCGGCGCTTGCAGCTCTCTTTGCGGCTTATTTCCTGCGCGCGCAGGAAAATATTTTGACTTCGTTTTTAAAACAGCCGGATTTGGGTTCGT
>JBBUCQ010000079.1:0-4252 GCA_038057715.1 Patescibacteria group bacterium
CCTTCTTGCCCCTCATTCGCTTCCACACCTTCCGACTTCAAAATTTCAGCGGCTTTTCTACCTGTTTCTTTATCTTTTAAAGATTTTTCAGGAGCTTTTTTAGCATCCGTAGAGACCCGCGGTCTTAATTGTTCTTTTGCTTCATTACCCATAAAACAATTGAATTATAACATAAAAATAGCTTCTGCGCTATGCTCTTTGCACGGCAATTAAAGTAATATCATCTTCCTGAATATGACTCCCCACGAAGGTACCTAAATCCCTTGATATCTGTGTAAAAAGATCTTGCGGCTGGGATTGGCCGGCATACGCTTCAATGGAATTTTTCAGACGGGTAACGCCGAACATTTCACCGGACATATTTTTCGCCTCAACAATTCCGTCCGAATAAAGCACAACGCAATCGCCGGTGGCAAAAGAAATTTCCTCTTCTCTGACAATTTTTGAAACATCCGGAACCATTCCGAGCGCGATTCCTCCGGTTTGTTTCACTTCACAAACGCCCTGTGCTTTATGGTAAATCATTATGTGTTCATGACCGGCACCCGTGTAATACATTTTATTTTCCTTGCTGTTCCAGCGCAAAAGCACGCATGTCATAAAACGCCGCGGCTCAATCCGCTGTTTTAAAATCCTGTTTGTATTAACGATAATGTCATATCCGGTTGGATTAATTTCGGAAAAAGTCCGTATCAAAGTGTTGACCATAACCATTATCAAACCCGCAGGAAGTCCGTGTCCCGTAACATCGCCGACGTAAACATACGTGTTATCTCCGGCTGTCGTAATATCAAAACTGTCTCCGCCGACTTCGGAAGCGGGCCTTGTACTGCCAAAAAGCCTTATACCGGGGATATTCGGCATTGCGGCCGGCAAAATATGCCTTTGTATGTCGCTGCCGACCGAAAGTTCTTTTGACATTCTTTTTCCTTCTTCAACATCAACGGCGATTCTTTCAAAATTTTTCGTAACTTCATTGAAAAAATGGGCAAGTATTCCGACTTCATCAACCCTCTGCGTAAATATTTTTTTGTACTGGTGACCCGTTAAAAGCGCTTTCATTTCATGAAATACCTTCCTAAACGGGAAAGTGAAGTAAAATAAAAACGACAAAAATGCCAACAAGAAAAACGCGCCAAGCGAAACAAAAACGTATGCATCTCCGACGTAATCAATTACAAAATCTCTGCCAAAATAATCGGCGGCCCCCAGCAAAATAAAAACAAACAAAAAACAGAGGAAAATTTTAACGGCTATGCTTTTTTTAATTGCATCCATGTTTATGACTTTTTAATAAAATTAATTGCCTCCCTTATTGAATGAAAAACAGGCATCATTTTTTCAAAACCAACCGCTTGAAACGTATCGGCGACATGATCCTTTACTCCGAATAAAATAAGCTGTTTACCGGCATGCATAAGTTTCGCGTGTACGGAAGCCATAAATCCAACGCCTTCGCTATTTATAAATTTTAAACCGGTAAAATCGAACAGCAAAAACTTGTGTTTAAAATTCGGGAGCATATCAAATATTTTCTTCTCGGCATCACGCACGCTTGCGGCATCCAATTCGCCCGTAAATTCCACGACTTGATAATCCAAATCACTGATATCGGTTACAAATTTTAAAGTGAGAAGTGGCATAACTATGGTTTTTATATTTATATGGTTTCGCCCTGTGGGCGATTTAATTTTAGTGCGTCTTCAATAGCATACAACTCTTCATGCTCACCAAGCAATTTATAAAGACGGCGCATTTTCTCAAGAACGGTTACGTCTATTTCTTTTAAAGATTTCTTATCTATATATTCGTGCGTCACCAAATTTAAATAATCCGATGCGGTTTCCACCAATACAAGTTCCGCTATTTTTTTAGCTTTAGCGGAAAGCCTGTGGAAAAACCTGCGAAGCGTTTCAAATTCGGGATCCGGCAAAGACAAAAACTTATACAGCAATATTTCAAAACCGCGACGGTCGGCGCATTTTGCAAGCGCAAAAGCGGCTTCCAACTGAATCTCCGGATCCTCCGAGTGCAAGAAATCGAACAAAACTCTTTTTTTGGACATATTAATTTCGCCGATAGCATATATTGCAGCTTTAATCATTTTTTTGTCGGGGCTTTTCAACATGTCGTTTATCAAAATTTCCAATTGCGACTTATATTTTGAAAATTGCCACAATGCCACAGCGGCATTTACACGAACAAACGGATCATCATGATTAACGAAAGGCTGTATGTAAAAGGCGGCATTCGGGTCGTGAAACAAACCCAGAGTATAAATACAATCCGCTTTTATATCCGAATCTTCTCCATTTAAAATATTCAACAAAAATGGGACAACATCGGGCTGTTTTAAAAGCGAAAAAACGCGAATTATGGCGCGTCTGACTGAAGCGGATTTTTCGTGCAGAAAAACTTCTTTAAGAGTCTCAATAACGCGGTATCTTGAAAAAGCGTGTTGATAAAATTGTTCACCAAGATCTTTAAAATTCATTAACGCATATGCGGCTTCAAGCCTTACGTCCGGATCAGCATCATGTAAAGCTTCCAAAATATCGGGCAAAGTATCGTAATCAGCAAATTCGCCGAGCGCGGATAAAAGTTTAATCCTGACGGGCGGAGCCTCATTTCCGGATTCTGCAAATTTACGAGCCAAAATCAAAGGTGTATTATCGTGGCCTTTTTGAGCGAGAATTTCTATCGCATTTATTTTTTCCGGATATGGAATATCGGAAAAAAGTTGATTACGCGTAATCGCCGTGTATTGAGGCTGGAGACGAATAGTTGATAAAAGCGCAACAACCATGGTTAAAAACATAACAATGTGAATCATCATGCTTAAATCCCTTCCTGCGAAAAAAATCTGCAATCCGAGTATCAAAATCATACCTGCGATTGTTCCAAGCGGCCGAATAACGCCTTCAAGAAATTCGGCGGACTGATCACGTATGGTTTTCGGAAAGGCATAATGCGAAGCAAAATAAGAATTTTTATATACAACATTCGTCATTTCAAAATTGATTTTTGAAATAAACGAAGACGTAAAACCAAATTTTAGAAACATTCCAACTAAACTCATAAGCATAACGATCGGATGCAAAAGCATTCCTCCGACTACACCAAGCCCTGTAATTATACGGGATGCGAATAAAGCTTGAATAACAAGCGCGGCCGCGCTGAAAATACTTTTGAAAACACCGAGTTTTTCGGCAAGCAAAGCTTCTTCGGATACCGTAAGCGCGCGTTTATTTTCATTTACGAATCCTGCACCTTCAACTCCATCCGGCGAACTTAAAACTGCGGCTCTAAATATCTTGGGATCTATATGAGCTATTGTTGCTTCTTGTTTTTTAGTAATAGCCTGTTCTATCGCTTTCGTATACTGAAATTCCAAAACATTCATAAATATCCATTGAAAAAGAACGATAACTACCAAACTCTTCAAAAACGGTACCTGTTTGATGGCGCTCAAAACTTTTTTTACTTCACTGCGTCTGGAATTGCGAGCGGACAATGTTGTTACTGCAAAAGGCAAAGCCGGCAAATTTCTCCTTAAATGATTTGTCAAAACAAACACAAAAATCACGCACGCGAGAAAAGCGATCCAAATGTATAAAAATATCGGAATCGGAATTTTTGATGCAAAAATACCAACGATCACGCCGCCTAACATCATGCCGGCAGTATCAGCGGATTCAATAAAAGGGAATGTCCGCTGGCTTTCAAGAGGAGTAAAACGATCGCCGACCAAAATAGGTATAAAAACATTGAATTGAGCGAGAAAAACCGATTCGGCAATAAGCACAAGCGCAAAAAACGCAATTTGAGAACTTTCATATACGAAAGAAGCGAAAAACAAACAGATTCCGGCAAACAAAATCATAAGCATCATCAAAACCTCGCGCTTCATCCGCATGATGAGACGTTCAAAAAACATTGTGCTAATCATTGTGAGTACCGCATTTAAAATAAATAAAAGCGGCAAGAAATATATTCCGAAACGTGCGACAAAAGCGGCTGTAATAACCGTCCATCCGATTGCCGAACCTATTTTAAAGAAGAAAGTTATTGTCCAGCATTCGCTTACGCGCGACCACTGCGAAGGTGCGATATTGAAAAGTTTGCTTAAGATGGCGACAGGCAGGCGTTTGAATGAAAAATTACCGTTTCCGTTACTGTTTATATGATTTGGGGTCATTTTTATCTTTATTTTTATTTCAGATAATTATACACTAAAAAAGCTTACCTGTAA
>JBBUCQ010000080.1:0-4631 GCA_038057715.1 Patescibacteria group bacterium
ATATTCTAAAAATTCATTCACAAACTCATCATAGTTTTCATAAGATCTTTCTCCTTTTTTGGGTTTCCATTTATCAATGATTGATTCAATATATGTAACCGCCATTTCTTCATGAAATATGAAACGTTCGAAGTCGCTTTTTAGATTTTTACTATTTAAATTAAGAGGGCGGGATTTTGTCATGGTTGGTGGTTAGATGGTTCCGTTTTCTTAAACAGCGCAATCATTTCTTTTGAAATTGCTTTTGTTGCGAACATAGACGTGGCAAACGCAACAGCGCCAAGCGGAATTAAAATTAAAAGCCCTACCGGCAGTAAAAGTTTTTCAAAATATGTTGTCGCGGTAAAAAGAACGGTGCCCATAAAAATCGATGATATGGCGGTTTTTGCCAAAAATGCTCCGTCCCAAATTCCCTTTATATAATGCCGTAAACGGATGGTCAGTAAAATAAACATTATCATTTCAGTAGTTGCTGCGGTTATTGCGGCACCGGTTGCGCCGAAGCGCGGAGCTAAAATTAAATTTAAAACAACATTAATGACAACCGCGACAGCATTTATCCAAAGAAGTTCAATTTGTTTCCCCATTGCGACGAGACTGTAGGTTAAAACAACGTGCAGAGATGTAAAAACAAGAGCGGCAAGAAGAATTTTTAAAACAACATCAGAACCCAAAATTAATTCCGTCCCGATATAGTGCGTTAAAAATTGCGGGCTGCTTACTGCGGCCGTAAGCGGATATGCAACAATATAACCCCCGACAAAAATCGGAAGAGACATTGCCGCCATTGCGCAAAGTGAATATTTAATAATGCGGGGAGAGCGTTCAAAATTTCCCCTAATCGTTAAAGTTAAAATTGGCAAAACCGAATTCATAAAATAGTGCGGAATAATTTGCAGTATTTCCAAAAATCGCATAGGTACGCCCCAAAAACCCACAGCATCTTTCATTTTATAAAGAGAGAGAACGATTGTCCCCATGCGAAAATAAATTGTTCCGAGAACCAAAGCGGCGCCATACGGCAAGGCTTTAATTAAAACTTCTTTCCAGAATTTAAAATCAAACTGCGGAGCGATTTTTACAAATTTCCGCGTGGCGAAATATGTGATAAAAATTGTTACAATGCCGCCGAAAATCCACGCAAGAAGAAGATGGGGGAAACCCAGTTCCGGATTATTCGGAAATATATAAAGTATTACGACCATGATGTAGCCGACCGTTATAAATTTCCCGGCAGAAAGTGCGATTGATGCCCAGTGCATTTTTAAATGAAGCTGAAGTACCGACGAAATTGTTCCTGCGGCGAGCGTTATAATTGTTGCGAGGGAAACAATCGCAACGCCAAATGGAATTGCGCTACTGCTGTATGCCGGAATTAAATATGCCGCTAAAACGCCTATCCCAAGCGCAAAAACCGCTAAAGTCGTACGAATTGAAAGTACATTGCCAATAATTTTTTCAGTGCTTTTTTCATCATGCGCCATTTCGCGCAGAGCGATTGTAAATAAACCGAAATCCGCGATTATCGCAAAAAGCGCAGTGTAATCGTAAATAGTAGTATATTCGCCGTACTCGGAACGCGACAAATAATTTGTAATAAATTTAATGCTGACAATTCCGAGAATTGCGACAACGACTTTTCCGGCAACTTGCCAAACCGTGTTTGAGAAAATTTTTCGGGCGACGGACATGAGTCTAGTATATAGTATGTAGGTATTATGAAAAATAAACTTTCGACACTAAGACAAAACTACATTCGTCAAAAATTTATAAAAGAGCTGAAAAATGCCGAAAAAGACTGGGAAAAACACGGCGGTTTAACTCTTACGCAGATAGAGAAAAAATATTGTTTATAGTATCCTATATTCATGCAAGAACTAAAACCTCGCCTGGACGAACTTAATAATCAAATTCTTCGCGGGCTGGGCTGTCTTGATATTCCTAAATTAAAAAAACGGGCAAAAGAACTGGAGGATTTAACTTCCGCGCCGGAGTTTTGGAAAAACCAGAATCAAGCGCGGGAAATTTCGCAGGAATTAAAACATTCGCAGATGGTCGTTAAAGATTGGGAGGATGCGAGCCGCGACATAAAAGAATTGCTGGGGCTTTTCCCGACGATAGAGCCGGAAAAAGATCCGAAATCCGCGGAAGATTTTCGCGCGATGGTTGCCGAACTGGAAAAACGTTTTGATCGCCTTAATCGCGAATCTTTTTTCTCCGGAAAGTACGACGCGAACAATGCGATTTTAATGGTGCATGCCGGAACGGGCGGAAAAGATGCGCAAGATTGGGCGCAGATGTTGCTCCGAATGTATATGCGTTATGCGGAGCGGAAAGATTGGAAAGTTGAACTTTTGGATGAATCGCGCGGAGAAGAAGTCGGCTTGAAAAGCGCTACAATTTTGGTTAGCGGTACATATGCTTATGCGTATTTAAAGGGCGAAAAAGGCGTACATAGATTAGTAAGACTTTCTCCGTTTAACGCGAAAAATTCCCGCGAAACTTCCTTCGCTTTAATAGAAATTATGCCGGAAGTTCCGGATACGGAAAACATAGAAATTAAGCCGGAAGACATACAGCTGGACGCATTTCGTGCCGGTGGAAAGGGCGGGCAAAATGTGAATAAAGTTTCCAGCGCTGTCCGGCTTACGCATATTCCAACGGGGATTGTTGCCCATTGCCAAAGCGAAAGAAGCCAGTTGCAAAATCGTGAACGTGCCATGAAAATTCTGCAAGGAAAACTTGCTCAACTTGCCGAAGAAAAACGCACGGAAGAAATTAAAGAATTAAAAGGCAAGCGCGTTGAAATGTCATGGGGAAATCAAATTCGTTCGTACGTTGTGCATCCGTATACAATGGTAAAAGATCACCGCACGGACTACGAAACTTCGCAGGCGGATAAGGTTTTGGACGGGGAACTGGACGGGTTTGTTGAGGCGGAGATTGAGTGGATGAATACACAGAAGTCCAAAACAACATAAAACGGCTTAAATATCAATAGAAAATGCTGTCAATTTTTGCTGACTTTGATATGTTTGAGTCTTAAAATTTAACCTTATATATTTATGCCAGACAGAACAAAATCTCTTTATGAACGCCGTATGGCGGTCGGTTGCGGTCCTTGGGCGGAGACATATGGAGGAGCGAATGATAATTTTGAAGTGAAAAGATATCATGATGGCTGGTTTGTAGACGGACAACATCGTGGACGAGAAGTGAAAGATGCCATTGAGACCTTTAACGGCGTACTATGTAGAATCGTTCGTCCCGACCACTCAAAATTAATTGAAGCGGAACAACGAGCGGCACAAACGGGCGCCGAACACATAGGGAAAAACAATTTACACGAGGCGGTTGTAGAATTGATGGAAAATTTAAAAGCTGAATACGATGCTCTTGGGATTGGAGCTGGACACGTTTTGCTTGCCACAACCGGTTCGTCTGCTAACAACATGGCTTTTCGTCTTGCTCATGCTTATACCAGCGGCGGTATACCTTTCTTTTTAGAACGCGCTTATCATGGGGCGGATTATTTTGGAAATGCCACAACAAATGCTGCGGGATGGAGGGGGGAATACCCTCCCGAACTACCTTCCTTTTCTGTTCTTGATGCATTAGTAAAAGGAGAATTGGCAACTTCTAAACATTTACCATATCCAGGCAATGACCAAAACATAGATACATATGTAAAAATTTTAGCAGAAAGAATGTCTACATTCGCTCCACCTCCAATTTTATATTTTGAAGATTTACAAGGAGTAGGAGGATCGTTTGCAAATCCGGGCGAAGAATTTTTAACGCAGGCGACCGAAATAACCGGCGAAAACAGCGGCGTTGTTGTAAATGATAATGTTCAAACGGGCATGCGCAGGGGAAGCTATTTATCAGTGCCGAAATGGTTATTGCGAAAGCCGCAATCCGAAACACCAATTATAATTACGCTTGCGAAAGCGATAGCGAACGGTGCGCCTCTTGCCGCTGTTCTTGTTCCGGAAGTTATAGTTGAAGATTTGGAAAAAAATCCTAAAAAATACGGGATGCACTGGGACACCTTTTCAGACAATGTTCGTACAGCCGAACTGGGTTCAGCCGTACATGATATATATTACGAAGAAAATTTAGGAGAGCGCACGCCGGAAGTAAGAGCAGCCATTGTAAAACAACTAGACGGTCTTCAAGGCGGGAATGGACCGATTGCCGATATACGCGGCGATGGACTAATGATTGGTATTGGGCTTAAAGATCCAAGCAAGTTAGCTGATGCCATAGCCAGAGCGCCCGAATTTGGCATTATAATAGGTAAGGGTACGGATGCATTAAGAATTGCGCCATTGGCCGACACTCCGCTTGATATTGCGGAAGAAGCCGGTAAGCGAGTGGCGCGTCTGCTTGATTCTTTAAAATAGACAGTTTAGTCTGGGCTGGATGGCGGTTCTAAAAATTATTACAGGCGTTGATAATAAAGTCCTGCGCGCTTGCTCTGCGCCGGTTAAAAAAATGGACAGGAAAATTAAAAGGCTCGTTGCCGACATGATTGAAACTATGCAGGCGGTTGACGGGCTTGGGATTGCGGCTCCGCAAGTCGGCGAGAACCTACGCATATTTATTGCGCGGCTGAATTTTGATACGGC
>JBBUCQ010000081.1:0-1253 GCA_038057715.1 Patescibacteria group bacterium
CTTCCGGCGTATTTAAAACATTCATACACGCGTAAAGCGTCGTTGTTTTACCCGAACCGGTCGGACCTGTCGTCAAAATAATCCCATTCGGCAGACTCAAAGCTTTTTTTACGGTTTTTAGATTATTTCCTTCCAGCCCGAGTTCATCCAGCGTCGGAATTTTTCGCGATTTATCCTGAATTCTCATCACTATTTTTTCGCCGTTAACTGTAGGAAAAGAAGAAACGCGCAAATCCATTTCGCGATTGTCTTTCGTAGTTACCTGCGTGCGTCCGTCTTGCGGAATTCTCTGCTCATCAATTTTCAAATTAGACATAATTTTTATGCGCGAAACGATCGCCGGATGCATATTTGTCGGATATTCAACAACTCTTCTAAGAACACCATCAACGCGATAGCGGATGCGTGTCGTATTTTTTTCGGGTTCTATGTGAATATCGGACGAGCGCATGTCCAGCGCGGTTGCAATTGTTGCAAGCACGATCTGCGGAACATTTCCTGCCAGAATAGCTTCTTGAAGTTGTTGTAATTTTTCATTCATCGTGCAATTTTAGGCGTCTGATAATACGCATTCATATTCACGTTAAACTTAATCGGCTCTTTCGGATTATCCGTCTGCTCCCCGCCCTCGGAAAAACTTAAATCAATGTTTTTTATTTCCATCAAACGGATTCCGCTTTCAAGAGATCCGGAATCTTGCACAAATTTCAAAAATTTAAACAAATTATCGCGGGTTCCTTCCAGCCCCATTGAAAACGGCAGAACGGAAATTCCGGTTGCATCTTTTACAACTTGGCCTTTTTGAAAATTCAAACTGCCCTGGAACATGGGATTTCCCGGCTTGTCCGCCGTTGCGAAATAATCATCGAGCTGTTTCGCAAGATCCGTATAATTCTCATCCAAAGGCAAAATTGAACCTATCTTTTTTTGAAAATCTTTTTGGCGTTTCGCCTGTTCATCCGCGAATACTTGAAATTCATCTTTTGTTTTCGTAAAAAGCCCCGATATATTTTCAATTTCTTTTTGATTTTCTTGCACGGCCGCCGCCGATGCTTGCAATAAATTCCAGTTGGTAATGCCGTAAAACGTACTGCCCGCAAAGATTACTAAAGCGAAAAGGATATATATATTGCTTGCCCTGAAAAATGATTGGTTTGCTGGAATCATAAATTAAGAATCGCGAGGATCTGACCCCTCTTGTATTGAAAAATCCAGATTTATAGAAGATGAAAAATCTCCTTTTTCGTCCTTGG
>JBBUCQ010000082.1:0-11488 GCA_038057715.1 Patescibacteria group bacterium
CCTCTATTGCTGATTTAATCCCTTCATCCATGAAACTGTCAGCGTCCCCATATAAATCAACCAATCTTCCAAAATCATCCCCACCATTTCCCTGCACCAGTTCTAATACTGCCTTGGTTTTTGCCGATATTTGTCCAACCGGGTTACAAGTATCTACACCTTGTTGTACATCCACTCCTGTGGCTTTTGGATGCCCTGCATCCCGATCTAGTCTTGAGGTACGCATATATAAAATAAAGTTAAGAAATAAATTTTACTGTAAATTTTAATAATGTCAATAGGAATATTACTTTTTCAATATATCAAGCCTTGTTATATTGTCAATGACATGCTAACATCTAAATCGTAATTTACAGATTAAATCTACACAAAATTTACTGTTGTTATATAAATAACACCAACTATATGCTAGAAGAATTCTTCCAAAAATTAGGACTAACCAATAACGAACAAACCGTTTATATCTTCCTTTTAAAACACGGTTATTGCATAGCCAGCGTCCTCGCTAAAAGGCTTAATATAAAAAGGGTAACGGCGTATGCAATACTGGGCTCTTTGGAAAAAAACGGACTTGTCGCGACTTTCAGGAAAAATGACGTCACATATTTTGAAGCGGTTTCGCCTAAAAAATTACTTCAAATCTGCAATGATATGGTCGCAAAAAGCGTTGAACTGCAAAATGAAGCACAAGAAATAATGCCCCTGCTGGAAAAAACCATGCAACAACAATCGGTGCCTATTATAGATATCAAGGGAAAAATAAAATACTACGAAGGGATTGAAGCGATTAAAAATCTGATAGATGAAACTTTGGCCGAAGGACCAAAAGAACAATTGTGTTTTGGATTGAATGATTATCATATAGAACACATGGCTGATGATTGGAAAAAATATACTAAAAAAAGAATTACGGCAGGAATGAAAGTGCGCAGTATACAGCCGGATACCCCGTCTGCAAAAGAATATAAGAAAAGAGATGCTGAAGAATTAAGGATTACGCGGCTTGTCCCCAATGAAAAATATCCGAGCCACTGCGAGCTTAATATAATTGGAGACATGATTGCATTGTTCACTGCATACGGCGAAAAACCTTCGGGCATGAAAATTTATCATAAAGAAATGGCGCAGGCTTTGAGGAATTTATTTGAATTGGCGTGGGAGAAAGCGGAAATGTATGATAATAAAATTAATGCAGGCTAAAAAATGAGTGTACAAACGGTGCATTAAAAGCTTTCTATCTCAACAGAGATTCGCAATTTAACTCCCCCCGCCCAGCTCCTGGTCAACCCTGTTCCTTACTGTTGATGAGATATTTTGTATAGCTCTCTCCCTACTATCATCAACACCATCCAGTTTTGCTCTCAAAAAAACTTTATATTGAATAAAATTATCACCGGGTTGTTTTTTCTGACCGGCATACTTGGTTGACCAATATGGACCATACTCAGGGACTAAAATTACATCGTATCCCAAAGCACCGGTCAGCTTAACAACAGCGTCAACATCATCATACGTCACCACGCATACGCCATCACCAAAATTATGCGGTTCTCCTTCATAAATAAAAAACGAAGGCCTTATTTCTCCATTCCCGTGAGAATCATGAACTCCTCCAACACGACGCGTATATTCTTTTACTCTTTTACCATTATCTGCCATTGGCGGCGCAGGTCTTAAAACTACATGTCCGTCATTTAAAAATGTTTCTGCATCAACCTCTGATTTCCCTGCAGAAGGTAAACGCGCACAATATAGGCCATTAGTACATGTAGCTACTATTACACGATGCGCAGTTTCAATATCCAAAGCTCCACCTTTTCTAAATTTTAATAAAGATATTGATTCTTCGGGTGTTACTTTTGAGTAATTCCTCATCCTCCCGTGACCGCTTAAAAATCCTTTAAGTTTTGAAAATTTTTTATATCCGGAGATAACGTCATGTGGATCAACTGTTTCCGGACACCTCATTGTTTCATGTGTTTTTTTTGACATAGGAGGTGATTTTATCCCTATCAAATTGTAAAAACAAGCAATAAAATTATTATAGGCTAAGGAATAAATTTCAAATGGCTATTTCCCAAGTAAATAGTAAAATTTGTATGGCTTCTTTTAATTAACCATGAACAATCAAAAGCTTTCTATCTTCAAGGGCAAGGAAATCAGAAAAATTATCCATAATAATGAGTGGTGGTTTGTTGTTGAGGATGTTGTTTTAGCGCTTATTGACTCCAGTGATCCGAAACAATATATCCAGCGTATGAAACAGCGTGACCCGATGCTGGCAGAGGGGTGGGTACAAATTGTACATACCCTTGAAGTACCAACAGAAGGTGGTAATCAAAAAATGCTTTGCTCAAATACAGAAGGAATTTTTAGACTGATTCAATCAATTCCCTCTCCAAAAGCCGAACCTTTTAAACGCTGGCTGGCTAAAGTAGGTTATGAACGAGTGCAAGAAATTGAAGATCCGGAGTTGGCTACCAAAAGAACAAAAGCTTTGTATAAAGCCAAGGGATACAGTGATGATTGGATTGAAAAACGCATGCGTGGCATCGCCATTCGTGAAGAATTGACTGATGAATGGGAAAAACGAGGTGTAAAAGAACAAAGAGATTATTCCATTCTAACCGCGGAAATTTCTAAAGCGACTTTTGGCATGACTCCGTCTGAATATAAAGAATACAAAAGTTTAAAACGGGAGAATTTGCGTGATCATATGACAGATTTAGAGTTGATTTTTTCCATGCTTGGGGAACGAGCGACTACAGAAATCACACAAACAAATAATTCAAAAGAATTTCACAAACTCAAAAAAGACGCCAATGCCGGAGGTAAAATTGCCGGTGATGCCAGAAAAGCCCTTGAGCTAAAAACGGGGAAGAAAGTGTCACAAAAAGAAAATTTTTTACGGGAACCGGAAAGTAAGAAGAGGTTAAAAAGTGCCGATTCGGAAAATTGATATTCTCTGCTATCATGTTGTCACTATGAAAACACGCCTTGAACGCGACGCTATCGGGAAATTCCCTGTTCCATCCCACGCATATTATGGAATTTTCACTGCGCGTGCCATGAAAAATTTCCAATTGACGGGCCAAAAAGCTCCGCGAGTTTATATAAAGGCTTTGGGATTTATCAAAGAAGCGTGTGCGGAAGTTAATTACGACGTGGGCATCCTGGAAAAACGACTTAGCCAAGCTATAATTAAAGCCGCACAGGAATTTCAGCACGGCAAATTTGATGAAGAATTTCCTTTGGATGTTATTCAGGCCGGAGCCGGAACGCCTTTTAACATGAACGCGAATGAAGTGATTGCGAACCGCGCGAACGAAATTTTAAACCGGCCTCTCGGAACTTATGATCCTGTGCATCCCAACAATCACGTTAATTTAAGCCAATCCAGCAATGACGTAACTCCGACCGCAATACGTGTCGCGGCGCTCTTTTTGCTGGTGGAACTTGTCACCGCTGTTGAAAAACTGGAAAATTCTCTGCGCGCTTTTGCGCAAAAAAACGCGCATGTAATAAAAACAGGCCGCACTCATCTTGAAGACGCCGTGCCGATTACTCTCGGGCAAGAATTTCGCGCATACGCGACAATGCTGGCGAAGACAAAAAAACGTTTTATGAAAACCTCCGAAGAACTTTTCGAAATAGGTCTTGGCGGAACAGCGCTCGGAACGGGGATAACAACACATCCGAGTTTTCAGAAAAAAGTCGTTTCACGCCTCGCAAAGTTAACTCGGCTTCCGCTCATCCCAACAGACGATCTTTGCGAAACAACTTCCGGCATGAATGTTTTTACAGCTCTTTCCGGCGTATGCAGAATGCTCGCGATTGATTTAATAAAAATCAGCAATGATTTAAAATTATTAAATATGGGACCTCTTGCCGGAATTTCGGAAATTACTCTTCCGGAAGTTGAACCGGGCTCTTCTATCATGCCGGGGAAAGTTAATCCTTCGGTTGCGGAAGCTGTACACATGGCGGCATATGATGTTTTTGCTTCTGACTCCGCAATTGCTCTCGCGGCACAGGCAGGTCAGCTTGAGCTCAATGTAATGACTCCTTTAATTTTAAAACATCTTCTCGGCGCTCTCCAACTTCTTACGAATACATGCGAAATGTTCAGAAAATTCTGTATTGAAGGAATCCAAGTAAATGAAAACGCGATTAAACGTTTGTATGAAGGAAGTTTAGTAACCGCTACCGCTCTTTCGCCGTATCTCGGTTATGAAATCACTGCAGAACTTGTTAAGGAAGCGCTCAAAGAAAATAAATCCATAATTTACATCCTGCGGCAGAAAAAATTTATGAAAGAAGAAGATATGGCGCGATTGCTCTCCGTAGACCGCCTCACGAAACCCGCGCAAATAGATTCACAGCTTAAAAAAAGGATTCAGGATAATGAAGAATATCAGAAGTTTAAGATGGGACTGAAGTAAATTCGGAATTTTATTTCTTCATCTGTTGCAAATACCGGTACGCGCTGTAACTCGCAGTCACGGCTTCCGCGGCGCCTGTTATCGCTTGCTTAAAACGTGTGTCGGTAACATCACCCGCGGCATAAATGCCAGGAACATTCGTTTCGCAATTTCTGTTAATCTTTATTTGGCCCGAAGGATCAAGTTCAACGCCTAGTTTTCCCGCCAAAACCGAAACAGGAACATGCCCCACGGCAACAAAAACCCCATCCATCGGCATTTCTTCGCCCGATTTAAAAACCACCGATTCAACTTTTCCATCACCCTTTATTTCCGCAATTTCAGTCAAAAATTTTACTTCAATATTTTTACTTTCCATCACTTTTTTGTGATTTATGGGCTCTGCGCGCAAAACATCTTTTCTCACAATCATATAAACTTTTTTGCATTGTTCAGCCAAAATCAAAGCCTCAATCGCCGATGAATCCCCTCCTCCAACCAAACAAACCGTCTTCCCTTTAAAAAAAGCCGCATCGCAAAGCGCGCAATATGAAACGCCTTTTCCGGAAAATTCTTTTTCACCTTTTACGCCGAGCTGTTTATGTTGTGTGCCTGTCGCGATTATTACTGCTCCGGCTGTAAATTCCTCGCCTGCGGCTCTAACATGAAAAAATTGCTTACCTCCTTCTTCAAATTTCTCTATATCGCCGACACGACTGTATTTTATTTCCGCACCGAATTTTTGAGCATGTTTCATGAATACATCAGCCATATCCATACCGGTGATGGAAATAATTCCGGGGTAATTTTCAACCAAATGTGTTGTCGTTATAACTCCTCCGGGCATTTCGCCGATTACCAATGTTTTTAAATTAAAACGGCCGCAGTACATTCCTGCGGAAAGACCGGCGATACCGGCTCCGACAGCTATAACGTCAAATGTTTGTTGAGACATAAAATCAAGATATAGGATATAGCATGAAGTTCAAATTTCAAAATCCAAATGTCAAAGTAATGCTATAATTCACTATGTTATGAGCCTTAGTGAATTTGACACAGAAAGAGACAAACCTAAAAGCTCCGGAGAAATCATCCCCGTTTCCTACGGCGGCTCTGAAATTGTTTATGCAACTAATATCCAAACAAAATCCAACGGTCAGACTCGCATTTCAATACATAGACCGGTAATTAGAGAAAGCTCTAGCGGCGCAGCTTTCTTCCATATGCGTATTGAAATTGAACAAATTAGAAAAGGATGCACTTATACATTCAGCGACGAATTAAAGATAAATGTCACTGGAGCCGGTTTCACACAGGGACAAGAAAGATTGCAAGCAACAGCTACAAGACATACGGTTGAAGGACCACACGCAGATGCCGCATTCCACAAAGATTATTATGAATATCAAGGAGTAAAATCGGCGCTGGCAGGATTTGCCAACCGCAATTCGGAAGTTAATTTTTCGCAGTTAGCCAAAGTTGTTGAAGAAATTTTACAAGATTTTCTCAAACAGCCGAATGTAATTGCCATTAATACGCATTACGGAATCCACGGTTTAGGGGTACTGCAACGCGGAGGAGTGGGACGTCTGCTGACCAATCCCGGCGAAGAGTAAAGCAGTTGTCTTATATTTTTTCGACAATTTTAGCCCACCGGGTCCTTCATTGGCATGTTGATGTGTTTTTTTGCAGACAATTTAAAAAACTCTTTAATCCTAAGTCTATATTTAATGCTACTACAGACCTACAAAAGTTAATCCTTATTCGCTGTACCGGCCATTGTCGGCAAAAAAATACTCAACATGCCAATTGAACTCAAAAATTCCATTTGACTTTTAATCCCCCTTCCCCTATCCTCCGTCCGGTATGTCCAATAAGCACACCAGCCACCAGCACGGACTGCACACAATGAATTTAACGCGTCCGAAGAGCAAATTGGGAAAGCGCAGGAATAAAGATAAAGCGCGCGCGCGAAGGTTAGAGTGGGTAAAATCACTCCAGTCTTCCTCTCTTCAAGGATAAGGATTATATTGTGTTAGACAATGTTTTTCCGTAAAAAAAATCAAGAAGAAAAATCTCTTCACTCAAATCTGCGAAGGCGTTTTCACCATTTGCTTATTGCAAAACGCAAAAGCTCCGCTTCTGAAACTCTGCCGAAAGGCCTGCCTAAAAATATCTCCGGAAGACGGCATATAAAAAGCATTTGGAGCCGGCTGAACTCGCCTCAATTAAAACAAATACGCGGCTTGGCGTCCTTTATCATCATAGGCGGAATCTTAATCGGCGTTTTTTACATAATATTTTTCTCTCCATTCTTCACAATTACAAAGGTTACCGTTGAAAAAAACGGAAACGCGGTGCCGGAAACCGCTATAACCGCATTTCTGGAAAGGCTTAAGGGCAGAAACATTTTATTCGTCGGCACGGATTCTTTAACACAAGAAATAGAACAAACTTTCAAAAATGAAATCCTTTTGGTGCGCATAAAAAAATCCTATCCGAGCGCAATAAAAGCGGAAGCGGAAGAATATCCTGCCGCCGTTAATTTAAGAGTGATCACGGCGGATAAAACACAAAAATTCGTACTAAACCAAATCGGCTATTCCATTTTGGAAAATACGGAGCTGAAAAATCTGCCGACACTTATTTGGCGCACCAACAAACCTTTTACCGGCAAATCAATAATGATTAAACAGGAAAAATTCACTCCGATTTTAGAAGCTATGAAACGCTTCACCGAGGTATTCGGGCTGAAAATAGCTGAAGGAGAATGGAAATCATCGGAACGCGAACTGCGTTTTAAAACGGAAAAGAATTTTGAAGTATGGATTGATTTAACGGCGGATATAAACGGGCAAATTTTAAAATTAAAAAAAGCCCTGCCTAAATTGGACATATATAACACTCCTTTGGAATATATTGATTTAAGAATTGCTGGCGGCGACAGCGAGAAAGTGATATATAAAAAGCGATAATATGTTATTTGCTCTAATTGGCATCCTTCTCGGCATAGCGCTCGGTTGGTTCCTGCCATTCACAATTCCGGTTGAATATACTCGTTACACGGCTGTAATAATTTTGGGCATTATGGATTCTCTTGTAGGCGCAATACGCGCACAATTAACGAATGCAAATTATGACCCTTGGCTTTTTACTACAGGTCTATTTTTCAACATACTGCTTTCGCTTGGAATTACTTTATTCGGAGACATGCTCGGCTTAGATTTATATCTTGCGGCAACAGTGGTATTTACTTTCCGCATCTTCCGCAATGTCGGTATTTCCAGAAGAGCGCTGTTTGATTTATACCTGAAAAAACGCCATTACTTGAAAAACGAAGAAAATAAAATTGGAATATAGCAATACTGCCTGATAGGAAAAACACTAAAAGTTTGATATAATTAAATAAAGAAAATACAAATTAATCTAAATATCAAAACTTCTATATGCCACTTTCAAATAAACTTGCGATTTTAAAAGAGATGCTGGATTCCGCAGAATCTTCTCTTCGTTCAGCGCGCCAAATTATCGCCGAACTTGTAGGGGGAGGCACGGATTTTAAAAGTAATTATACGAAACAAGCGGCTGAAATTAGAATGTCTGGCGGATCGGACGAAAGCCAAATTGTGGAAGGAGTTTTTGACGGACAAAATATGATAGGCCCGGACGGAAAATCTTATCCTGTTCCCGCCAACTATGCCAGCAAATCAAAACTTGTTCCGGGAGATGTTTTAAAACTTACGATTAAAGAAGACGGCACTTTCATTTATAAACAAATAAGTCCGGTTGAACGAAAACGAGTGATCGGTCCGCTTGTGTACGAAGACGGACAATACAAAGTTCTCGCAAACAGCAAATCATACAAAGTACTGCTTGCTTCCGTAACATATTATAAAGCCGAAGTCGGCGACAATGTGACTCTGATAGTTCCCGCTTTGGAAGAAAGCGAATGGGGAGCGATAGATAATGCGTTGCCGAAGTAGAATTTTGGTATAATCCAACCATGTTCAACTGGTCTTCTTTGCCGCGCCCCATAATCGCGCTTGCGCCTATGTCCGGCTATACGGATTGCGCTTTTCGCCAAATAGTAAAAGAACTTTGCCCGAGTACAATTTGCTTCACCGAATTTACAAGCATTGACGGTTTGAAACACGGTAACGATGCAACTCTGCGCCAGATTTTTTTTAATGCCGAGAAAGAACGGCCGATCATTGCTCAAATTTTCGGTAAAAAACCGGAAAATTTTAAAACAGCTGTGAAGATTTTAGAAGAACTCGGAGTTGATGCAATTGATATTAATATGGGATGTCCTGCCCGAAAAGTCGTGAGCTCTGATTGCGGATCAGCACTTTTAAAAAACCCGAATCTTGCGGCTGAAATTGTATCAGCAACGGTATCAGCGACAAAACTTCAGGTCTCTGTAAAAATGCGCATCGGGATTTCAAAATACGACGAAGATTATTTTTTGAAATTCGGACTCGGTCTGGAAAGAGCCGGCGCAAAATTAATAACCGTACACGGACGCCTTGCAAAACAAATGTATAGCGGTACTGCCGACTGGAACCCGATATATGAACTTAAAAAAATCCTAAAAATCCCAGTAATCGGAAACGGCGACATAAAAAACAGCGCCGATGTCGCGCAAAAGTTGAAAAATTTGGACGGTGTAATGATCGGCCGCGGGGCGCTCGGAAATCCATGGATATTCCAAGAAATCGTCGCGGCACAACAAGGCAAACCGCTTTCACCACCATCTTTTGAAACAAAAATAGCCGTCATAAAAAAACATATCAAACTCGCATGTGAACTTTTCGGTGAACAACACGGGATCCTTGAAATGCGCAAACAGCTTATGCATTATATCCGAGGCATACCAAAAGCCTCTGCGATGAGGCAGAGGCTTTGTACTGTTTCTACTGAAGACCAAGTTTTGGAAATCTTATCTATTCTATTACCTTAAGCGGATTCGGATTGGGCTCTACCATATTTTTTGCCATAGTCAGTTTTTCAAGAATCACAGCAAGAGCGGCGCGTGTAATTGGAGAGCGCACATCAAATCGCGCAGAATCGCCGCTCACATTACCAACCATTATTTCTTTTGCGACAACAGCTGCGATAGCGGCTTTTTCACCTGCGCTTAATCCTGCCAAATCAGTATATTTATCCAAAACTGATATATTCGCCGCAGGAACCTGCGCAAGCTTCACTAGCCATTCAACCATTTCAACGCGGCCAATTGGAGCCGTCAAAGATCCGGTTAAAATCAAACCCTTGTCATACGCATAGTTAGTCGCACAAATTGCATAAGGAGATACTGATCCAATACCGCGTACTCGCAATGTACAATTACCGGTGATTTCGGCTTCAGGCGCTCCGGAAGCACGCAATATCATGAGTAATGCGTCTTGTTTCAAAACATTTTCACCCGGACGACCTTGGGTCATGAATCCATTTTCTCCCGCTGTCATCATGGCTCCGAAATACCATTCATGCGTCGGCACATCGGCAAATCGCGTTAATCCGGAAGCAAAAGATGCTTCCTGGTTCCGTCTTTCAGCATCATCCATGCTTGTCATGAAAGTTGTTACATAAGCCGGATCTATTTCGCGCGCCTTACAAGAAGAAATAAATAAATTAATTCTCTTTTCAAGAGCATCCGCGCGTTCTCCAAACCAGTTAACAGTCGCAACATTTCCGAATTCTTGAACCATTCTTTCTCTATCGGCTCCGCGCACGCAGGAAGCGGTTTCCATAAGTCCGGTTGCTTGTTCAACAAGAGAAAGTAATCTATCTTTTGTTTCCTGAATCTGCGCTTTTTGTTCGGCGAATTTATCTTCTATGCGGGAAAGGGCAGTGTAGCTGACCGCAATCTTTTCTGAAATTTGAGTTGCGGCTCCGCTAATATTTTCAACCGCTTTATGAAGTTCCGCGACTTTCACAAGCAATTCATCTATTTTCTTGCCTCTTGATCCTAATTCCTCGCTTAATTTTTCAACGACCGATTCAAGTTTTTTGCTGACAACATCTTCAATAATTCTGTTTAATTCTTTGTCGCCGGAACGAAGCAGTGGCGCGACTTGGGATTCAACTTCTCCGCTGAATTGTCGGCATTCAAATCCCGCATCGTAATCAAAATCTCCGCTTCTTTCACCAAGCTCACTCAATTTTTCTTCAACAGAAGTTATTAAATCTTCAATTTCAGCCTTTGTTTCATCATCCAAACCGTTCTTTAACAATCCCTTAAGCTGTTTAATTTTGTCATTCAAGCCAACTTTACAGTGACCGGCATCAATGAAATTTTGAATATCCGGCAAATAACTTGAAATATCCGAGAATATATCCGTGCGCAAAGTGTTTAATTTTTCCTGCATATATGACATTGCGGCTTTATCGCATTTGCCGATTTTAACGTATTTGTCGGCATCAACTATAATCGCACTTCCGTCTTTCAAAAGCTGTTGGAGTATCGCTTTTTCGGAATAACCATCGGGAACTTGAGATAATTGCGTATTAATCTGCTTCCAGAACATTTTGTCTCCGGAAATACTTTGGCGAATGCCTTTCAAATACGTTTTGCATTGAGCAGGCGTTAAATCGCCAGGAGCCGGCGGCATTGGAACAGGCTGTGGCATTGGTACCGGCACCGGCGTTGGCTGTCCCGGAGGAACCGGGGTAGTTCTCTGCCACAATTGATGCATCTTATATTCAGCGCGGAATTTCTTAAGCATCCAACCGCGGTCTTTTTCAAGAACCGGTGTACATGGAGCCATATATTCATTCGGCAACGGAGACATCGTCATCATCTTTTTGGCATTGCATGCTTCAAATTGATCGCTCTTTGAATTATATTGCAGCATTTCGCTCGATGCGTCCCAAGGCGGCATATACCATTCTCCTTCAACTCGCGGATCATGAGCTGCAAATCTTTCCGCTCGCCACTCACGTTCAATTTCAAAATTAAACGACTCACAATTTGTATGGGTAGCTTTTGAATTTCCCATTACATTTATATACGGCGGTGTTTTTCTTCTGTCGCATTTTTCAAATTCTTTTTTATCAATATTCCA